>NZ_JAQYXB010000425.1:0-338 GCF_036322405.1 Streptomyces sp. SP17BM10
CGGCACCGGCGCGGAGGCACACGCCGCGGCCCACGCCCACCGCGCCCCCGCCGTCCAACAGCCGGGGAGCGTCATGCCGACCCCCCCCGATCTGGACCCCGCCCCCGTGGTCGTGACGGCCGACAACCCCCACCAAACACCCCACCCCGGTTGACAACCGCCACAAACGTGAGGCACCACCCCCCACCCTTTGGGACCGAAGGGCCACCAATACCCGGGGCAAAGGAACAACCACAAGCACCACTAGAAAGACCCACAACAATAACCACAACAACCGAAATAACACAACCCCAAAACAATAAAACCACCACCCCCCCCAAGACAAAAACCAAACCCAC
>NZ_JAQYXB010000426.1:0-556 GCF_036322405.1 Streptomyces sp. SP17BM10
CGCGCGGTGCGGGAAGGCCGTCCGCCCGGCCAGGGTGAACGCCACATCGGCGGCCTGGAGTTCATCCAGCTCCGTCAGGCGCGCGACCTGGGCGTCCAACGCCGCTTCGCACGTGGCGGACACCACCCAGGGCATCGCCCCCGCCGCCTCCGCAGCCTCCTGCACGGCGTCGGGCTCGCCCTGCTCCAGGATCACGTGGGCGTTGGTCCCGCTGATCCCGAAGGACGACACACCCGCCCGGCGCAGACGGCCGGCCTCCGGCCACTCCTGGGCCTCGGCCAGCAGCTCGACGGCGCCGGCCGTCCAGTCGACGTGCGACGACGGCGCGTCCACGTGCAGCGTGCGCGGCAGCACACCGTTCTGCATCGCCAGCACCATCTTGATCACGCCAGCGACACCGGCCGCCGCCTGCGCGTGCCCGATGTTCGACTTGATCGACCCCAACAGCAGCGGGACTTCCCGGTCCTGCCCGTACGTCGCGAGCAGCGCCTGCGCCTCGATCGGATCACCCAGCGTCGTCCCCGTCCCGTGCGCCTCCACGGCATCCACGTCGGCA
>NZ_JAQYXB010000427.1:0-303 GCF_036322405.1 Streptomyces sp. SP17BM10
ATGCGCTCGCGGCCGGCGCGCTGGCGGCGGCGCGGGTCGGGCACCGGCACCGCGGACAACAGCGCGGTGGTGTAGGGGTGCATCGGGTTGCTGTAGAGCGAGACCCGGTCGGCGAACTCGACGACCTTGCCGAGGTACAACACGGCGACGCGGACCGAGACGTGCCGGACAACCGATAGGTCGAGAGCGATCAACAGGTACGAAAGCCCGAGCTCCCGCTGCAGGTCGACAAGCAGGTTGACAACCTGGGCCTGAATCGAGACGTCGTGCGCGGTGACCGGCTCGTCGGCGACGATCATCTTG
>NZ_JAQYXB010000428.1:0-762 GCF_036322405.1 Streptomyces sp. SP17BM10
CCGCAACCGCCGTCCGCACCGGCCGGGCGGCCGCCCGCGCCACCGGCCTGAACAAGGTCTACGGGGAGGGGGAGACCCGCGTGGTCGCCCTGGACAACGTCAGCGTCGAGTTCCCCCAGGGCGAGTTCACCGCCATCATGGGCCCCTCCGGCTCCGGCAAGTCCACCCTCATGCACTGCATGGCCGGCCTCGACACCGTCTCCTCCGGATCCTCCACCATCGGCGACACCGAACTCGTCGGACTGAAGGACAAGCAGCTCACCCAGCTGCGCCGCGACCACATCGGCTTCATCTTCCAGGCCTTCAACCTCCTGCCCACCCTCACGGCCCTGGAGAACATCACCCTCCCGATGGACATCGCCGGCCGCAGGACCGACAAGGCCTGGCTCGACCGCGTCGTCGAGACCGTCGGCCTCTCCGGCCGCCTCAGCCACCGCCCCTCCCAGCTCTCCGGCGGCCAGCAGCAGCGCGTCGCCTGCGCCCGCGCCCTCGCCGGCAAGCCCGACATCATCTTCGCCGACGAACCCACCGGCAACCTCGACTCCCGCTCCGGCGCCGAGATCCTCTCCTTCCTGCGCAACTCCGTGCGCGAACTCGGCCAGACCGTCGTCATGGTCACCCACGACCCCGTCGCCGCCTCCTACGCCGACCGCGTCGTCTTCCTCGCCGACGGCCGCATCGTCGACGAACTCCCCAACCCCACCGCCGACACCGTCCTGGACCGCATGCGCCGCTTCGACGCCAAGGGCCGCACCAGCTGAC
>NZ_JAQYXB010000429.1:0-267 GCF_036322405.1 Streptomyces sp. SP17BM10
CCGCTGGTCGGCCGGATCGCCGCCGGCGGTCCGATCCTGGCCGAGCAGACGGTCGAGGACGTCTTCCCGCTGCCGCGCCAGTTGGTCGGCGAGGGCGAGCTGTTCGCGCTCACCGTGCGCGGCGACTCGATGATCGAGGCCGCCATCTGCGACGGCGACTGGGTCACCGTGCGCCGCCAGCCGGTCGCCGAGAACGGCGACATCGTGGCCGCGATGATCGACGGCGAGGCCACCGTCAAGCGGCTCAAGCGCGAGGACGGCCGGATC
>NZ_JAQYXB010000430.1:0-57395 GCF_036322405.1 Streptomyces sp. SP17BM10
CTGGTGACGGAGAAGGTGTCACACTGGGCCATGTCACCGCCGCGGTAACCCGTGGTGAACCAGCTCTTGCGCTGCTCGGAGGAACCGTGAGTCCAGCTCTCCGGACTGACCTTGCCGGCAGCCTGCTTCTGGATGCGGTCGATCGTGCGCCGGGGTACCAGGAACACGGTGCGCTATCGGCGGGCGATGATGCTGCTGGCCCCGGCCGGCGGTAACCGGGTCCCGGCGATCGCCCAGCTCGCGCAGGCGGACGAGGACACCGTACGGGATGTGATTCACCAGTTCAACGAGATCGGCCTGGCCTGCCTGAACCCTCAGTGGGCGGGAGGCCGTCCCCGCCTGCTCAGCACTGACGACGAGACTTCGTCGTACAGATGGCCACCACCCGCCCGGCCAAGCTCGGACAGCCCTTCACCCGCCGGTCCATCCGCAAACCGCTCGCCTACCCGCGCAAGGTGCACGGCCGGGTGATCCGGATCGGCCGCGAGGCCACGCGAACCACCCCAACCACACGGTCCAAACCCGCGCACCGCACGCCTACCTGCGCTGGCGCAACACCAACGCCCGCCATCCCGACGTCCTGGCCGCCCAGCAAGGAACGCGCCCGCGTCCGCAGCGAAAAGGGCATCCGATGGGCCGGAAGGCCCGTCCTCGCCGCGCAATCAGGCAACCCGGTGAACCTCGAGCCGATTGGCGTCCGAAAATCTGATGCCGGATCGCACGCGCCGGTCTACGCTCCGACCATCATGAAGTTCCGTGTCGAGTTCACCGAGCAAGCGGGAAGGCTCCGAGACTACCTCCCGCCCGACGACCGCCGATCACTGTTGAGACTCGTCAGCAGGATTGCCGATGATCCCTACGGTCCCGACACCCACCTCGCGTTCACGAACGACGAGCTCACCCGGTCGAGTTGGAGCGACTCCGCCATGGTGAATTACATCGTGGTCCCTGCTTGGAACGTCATCTACGTCGTGGCCGCGGACATCTATGACGCCAACAGAGGTTTCAACATCATTTGAGTCCTTGCCGCCCAATGCTGCGAATGCGCCCGTGTTCGCTCCGAGGAGAGCTCTCGCAGAACCAGATCCCCGGCGTGGTCTGCCCAACCCGGTGAAACCTTCTTGGTCACGGCACTGTCATGCCCGCGAGCCGTGGCCCAACCGTCCGATGCCGGGCCCAGGTCCAGCACCCGAGCCATCACAGGATCTGCGTCAGAGCCCATTCACCAGTATGTGGCTGAGCACTCTCACATGCGCGTCGCCAGCGGGACCGTGGACAACGGACCCCTTGGTGATCTCGCGGATTACTGGCGGGAGGGGGTTATTCCGACCGTGCACCATTCGGTCCGTCCCGCCTACGGTGGGGCCAACGGGCGGCGTCGTCGGCGAGTACCGAGAGCGCCCCGTGCGGCCAAGGATCGATGGCGCACAGCTTCACCGTCGTCCCCGCGAGCCGCCCGCGACCAGGTGGTCACCGCAAGCGGCGTGCTGCCCGAGGGCCGACCCGTCCGCCCACGACGTTGAACGCAGCGGGATTGGACAGCTCGGCCGCGTAGTCGGGCAGGTCGACGCTGCTGATCCGCTTGCCCATCTCCAGCATCTTGTCGAGGATCCAGCGCCGGTTCAGCAGCCCGTTGCGCACCCGCAGCCCGGTCGCGGTGCCCGGCGCCAGGAACGGGCCGGTGCGGTCGCCGCCCTTCTGGCAGCCCTGGGCGTAGTCGCGCAGGGCGTGCTCGTAGCGGGCAAAGGCGGTGCGGTGGTCGCCGCGGGCCCGGGCCAGCTCGCCCGCCAGGACGTAGGCCGCCACCACGGCGGTGCCGGTGCCCATCCCACCGATGGTGGCTCCGCAGGCCGCGTCGCCGAGCAGGGCGATCCGGCCGGTGGACCAGGCGGGGACGTCGGCCCGACTGATCGAGTCGAAGTACAGCTCCGGGGCCTGCCTCAGGCTCTCCAGCAGCCGGGGCACCTCCCAGCCGAGGCCTGCGAAGGCGTCCCGGATCAGCGTCTTCTGCTGCGCCACGTCGTGGCGGTCGTAACGGAGTTCGGTCGAGGCGAAGACGAAGAAGGCACCCGCCCGAGCCGGGTCGCGGGGGTCGGCGCCGACTGCGGCAAGCCGGCCGGGGACGTTGAGACCTACCGAACCGGCGGACAAGCCAAGGGAGTTGGGCAGCTGCCAGGTGGCCGCGTAGTAGCCGAGGTGGCGGACGTAGCGCTCCTCCGGGCCGAAGGCGAGCCGACGGACGTTGGAGTGCAACCCGTCGGCGCCGATCACCAGGTCGAACTCGCGTGGCGCGCCGTGCCGGAAGGCCACCCGGACGCCGGTGGGCGTCTCCTCCATGGCGGTGATCGAGTCGCCGAAGAGGTACTGGGCGCCGGGGAGGCTGTGCCGGTACAGCGCCTGGGCGAGCTCCCCGCGCGGGACCTCGACATCCCCGCCCGCGAAGTCGGCAGGAAGGTGGAGGAGTTGACGGCCGCGCCGGTCGACGAAGGTGATCGGGCTGCCGCCGGTGCCGAGCGCGCGCAGCTCGTCGAGCAAGCCCATCCGCTCCAGCACGGTCAGGTGGGTCTCGCCACGGAAGTCGACCGCCTGGCCGCCGCCGCGCAGGGCGGGGGCCAGCTCGACGACGGTGGTCTCGAAGCCGTACCGCCCCAGCCAGTAGGCCAGTGCGGGGCCGGCGATGCTCGCGCCGGAGATCAGGACCTTGGTGCTCACGTGAACCACTCCATCCGAGGCTGTCGAATAACTGTGTCTGGTGGACGCGATTTCTTGCTGTGTACGATAGACACAGTTAGGTCGCCCCGCAAGGGGCAGTCGGAAACACGGGACGGAGCGGGAAGTGGGCGAAGAAGCGAACGAGGCGGTGCGGCTGCTCTGGGGACCTCCCGCAAAGCCGTCACGGGGGCCGAAACCCGCACTGAGCCTGGCGCGGATCGCCGCGGCGGGCATCGAGATCGCGGACTCCGAGGGCCTCGGCGCCGTCTCGATGCAGAAGGTGGCCGGGCTGCTCGATTTCACCAAGATGTCGCTCTACCGCTATGTGCCCGGCAAGGCGGAGCTGGTCGCGCTCATGGTGGAGGCTGCGGTCAGCGAACCGCCGCAGGCCGTGGCCGGGCTCGGGTGGCGTGAGCAACTAACGGCTTGGGCAAGGAAGTTGGCGACGTCGTTCACCGAGCACCCGTGGCTGCTCGACGCCACCGTCGGACCGCGGGTGATGGGCCCCAAGGAACTCGGCTGGCTGGAGCGGGTGGTCGCGGCCCTGGACGGCCACGGGCTGACCGGCCCCGAGCGAATGGACGCTGCGGTACTGCTGGCCGGGCACGTCCGGGGCATCGCCGAGCAAGCCCGCGCGGCCCGGCCGGGCGGCTCACCCGAGGCGGAACTCCTGGCCGTCCTCGGTACCCTGGTGCACCGGCACGCCGACCGCTTCCCCGCGCTCGCCGCAGCCATGGTCTCGCAGGACGGCCGGGACCAGGCCCTGGACTTCGGCCTCGAGCGCATCCTCGACGGCCTGGAGGCCCTGATCACACGCCGCACCGGCTAACTCGGGGAAGATCAGCCGCAACCGGGCGCCCTCGGCCGCGCTGTAGAGGCCGGCTCGACCAAGTCGCCCGGCACGACCACCCCCGCCGCTACCGCGACCACCCGGGTGGCGACAACGGTGGCCGAGATTCACGACCGCTGGGCGCTTCGCCTCAACGCTGTCGTGAAGACGGTGAGCGACGCATCCAGGCTCGCCAGTGCCCAGGCCGCCCCCGGAGACGAGAAACGGGTCCTTACCGCGGTACGCGGCACCCGGGGAACCGAGGAGATGCGCAGACGAGCGGGAACGCGCAGACGGGGAGGCAAGCGCGAGAACAAAGCGCGGACGCGGAACGGCCCGGCAACGGCTCCAGCGCGCGGCGGGACGGCCCCCGGGGTAGCACGGGGGACCCCGCCAGACACCGGCAGGTCGCCAAGTCCCCCTTCGTCATTCGCCGCGCGCGGCTGATCGCGTCGCCGGGAATCACTGCGCCGCGTCCGCACGGGAGGGGGGCCACCAACCGTCGCGGGGGCCGTCCGGGGTGTGTGGCGAGTCCAATCCTGCCAGGTCGTCGGGTGGTTGCGGTGGGACGCACAGCACCCGGGTTTCGCCTTGTGCGTGCCGACGAACGGGGCGCAGACTCATCCGCATCCACCTCCGCGGCCCCGTGCCGGCTCCCGCCTTCGGGGGCCGGCGCGTGCTTCGTGCCGCGCCGGGCCGGGAGCGGGGTGGAGTCAACGACGATGACGAGGGGACCCGACGGAGATGAACACGGACCGGGATCTGGTACTCAGGGCACGGATGCGGCTGCTGAGCCACGACCGGCAGATCCTGCACGCACCCGACGGACTGGCCGTCTACCGACTGCTGTTCGCGGTGAGCCCGCAGGTGTACGCCTCACGGCTGGCGTACGTCCTGGAAGAGTCCAGCCGCTCGGCACACGTCGCACGCCTGCCCGCCCAGCGCCGGGCACTGCTCCAGGAAGCACTGGCAGCCTTGGCCCTCGTCCCGGCACACCACCCCCACCAGCCGAAGATCCTCCAGCGAGTGACGGCCGCGCTGCGCACCCTCGAAACGACGACAGACCAGTAGACGCGAAAGAAGCTACCGCGACACAACACCCCCATCCCACAGTCAATTCGGAGACAAACCGGAAGTCGGGCCTGCCGACTTCCCACTCCCCCACGGCCCTCTGCTGCCTGGGCGGTGTGAGCGGGTTCCGCGAGCCGGCGGGGACGGCTCGGGTGGTGGACCCAGTGCCGGCGATGGACCCCGGCGGGTAGCCACCCTCGGGCCGCTGCCGCTGGGGCGCTGGAGCAGGTCCGCTTCCCCGGTCCGCGCGGCCTGCCCCCTGGGGCGCAAGAAGGGCGGCCTCCGGGTTGCCCGCGGGTTGTCTCCGGCGTGTCGCGCGGCCGTCGCGGTGGGCGGGCCGGCCCCGTGCGGGAGGGTGGACGTAGTAGCGTCGTGACCCGAAGTCGCGCGCCGCGCAAGGCGGTTCACGACGACGGATCGAACGGACGGGGGCCCGGATCTTGGGAAGAGGTGGTGGGCGTGGGACGCACACGCGCTACGGCACGGGTGATCGAGCACCCGGGCGTGGAAGACCTGAACGTCCAACAGGTACTGGAGGCACTGGCAGACCCCGCCCGCAGATCCGTGGTCTGTCGACTCGCCCGCGAGAACACCGACCTCAGCTGCGGCTCCTTCGACCTGCCCGTCTCCCGCTCCACCTCGACCCACCACTTCAACGTCCTTCGCGAAGCCGGCCTGCTACGTCAGTACTACGTCGGCACCACCAAGATGAACGCCCTTCGCACCGAGGAACTCGAACACCGCTTCCCCGGCCTGCTCACCGCCGTCATCACCGCCACTCACGCCGAAACCACCCCGGCCCCGCACCCGGTCGGGCCGGCCCACCCCGTACGCAAGGCCGCGCGGCCCCGCTAACCCTGGCACCCCCGCACCCGCCGGGACGTCAGGGCACCGGTGCACGGGCGGGTGCGGGGCGGCAAACCCGCCGGTGCCCGGGCCCGTTGGCACACCATGACCGTCAGGTCCCCGACCCGTGCCACCAGCCACAGCGGCCGTGGCCCCGCCTCACCCACCGGGCCCCGCCCCCGCGTGACGGATACGGGGCCGGCCCAGCAGACGGGCGCCGCGGGCAACTTTCCACCGCCCTGCCCGGCACTGTGGCCCGCCGTCACCCAGCCACGCCGTCACCCAGCCACGCCGTCACCGCGCGCACCACAGGACAGCCGAGCACCACGGGGTGGCGCGCATTCCGGCCCCGGACCGGCCGGCCCGCCCTGGCCCCGGGCTCAACCCGAAGGCGGCCAGGCCACCAACCCCGGGCCCGCCGGATCCGGACTCGCGCCGTGGCAGCGCAGTGTCAGCAGACGCCCACGCCGGCCAGGCGTCCAGCCATGGCGGGCCAGCGCCTCCCGGACCAGGCCCGCCACCAGCCCCGGCGCGACCACCACACCATGCTCCACCCACACCACCAGCCGCTGCCCCTCGCCGTCCGCATGCGAGACCACGACCGCCAGCCCCGGCTCGTCATCCGGCGCCACCGTCCAGCGATAACGCACCCCACCCACGACAATCACCCGCGAGCCCTTCCCCGCCAGCGCCACCCTCACAACCCCTTCCCCACCTCGAACCCGGCAAGACACCCCTGCCACGACACACACCCAACCCTCAGAACCACCAGAACCACCACAGTCCCAGGAACACGCCAGAGCGCCAGGCCCCCACGACCCCACCCTGGCACGACCGGCGCAGCCCGTACCGGCGGAGCAGGCGCTGTAGGCGCATGTGACTGATGGGCTGCGGTGAGTGACGCCGGTCTCCGAAGCTGCTCCCGGAGACCGGCGTTTGCCGGATGGCGTGCGGGGTGCCCACGCCCGCTCCCCACCCCTCCGCCCCGCACAAGCCCGCCTCCGGCCGCCGAGGGCCAGCGCCGCCGCGATGCGGGCAGGCCCGGAATCCCCGCCCGCACGGCCCACCATCCGCCTGCCGGACGGCCGGTCGCCCTCCCCGCCGGCCGGACACCCCCGGCTTGTAGGCTTAGCAGCAACATTTGCGGTTCGTGAAGGGAGAGCCCGGTGCGCATCCGCCGCTGGATAGGTGTGGTCGCGGGAGCCGTCGCGCTGAGCGGCCCGACGGCCGCCTACGCCCGCGGCGGGGGCGGCGGTCACGGCTTCGGAGGTCACGGCAGCAGCGGCGGCAGCGGGGGCGGCCACGGCGGCGGCTTCCACGGATCGGGCGGCGGCTTCGGAACGGGCTTCGGAACCGGCTTCGGCGCCGGCGGCGGCGGGCTGATCACCTTGCTGGTGCTCGTGGCCGTCGTCCTCCTGATCCTCTGGCTGTGGTCCCGGCGCCGCAAGGCCCGGCTGGCGGACGGCCTGAACACCGTCTCCGACCGCACCGCGCACCGCGCCAACGCGCAGGCGCGCGAACGCGCCGCCCAGATCTCGGCCCGGGTGGACGCCATCGCCGACACCGACGCGACCTTCGAGCGCGCCGCGCTCGAGCAACGCGCCGTATGGCTGTACGAGACGGCCCAGCGCGCCTGGACCGGGCACGACCACGCCACTCTGCAGCAGATCCTGTCCCCGGTGCTGTACGGCAAGTGGGCCGAGGAACTGCGCGACTACGCCTCACGCGGCGAGGTCAACGTCGTGGAGATCGTCTCCGGCCCGGTCGTCGAGCTCGTCGACGTCGCCAACCGCGCGGGCGAGGTGAACGACACCGTCACGTTCCGGATCACCGCGACGCTCAACGACTACGTGCGCCGCGCCGACGGCGGGCAGGCCGTGCGCAAGGACGGCTCGACGCGCCCGGTCGAGTACTGGACACTGCGCAAGAACACCGCCGGACAGTGGATCGTGTCGTCTGTGGAACAGGCCACCGAAGGCGCCCACCACCTGAGCGCCGCCATCGAAACGGACGGCTGGGACCAGAAGGAAGTCGCCCGCCAGGCCGTGCTCGAGGTCGCTGCCAGAAGCACCATCACCGGGGCCGGCGACATCCTGTCGCTCACCACCATCTCGTGGACCGCCGACGCCGACACCGCCGCCGGCGACCTGAGCGTCCTCGACGCCCGGTTCGACAAATCCGTCCTCGAGGTCGCCGTCGAGCGGTTCCTCGAGGAATGGGTCATGAACGACGGCAGCCTCGACTTCACGCCCGTGCGCACCGCCCACCGCACCGTCATGCGCCAGGCCTCCGTCACCTCCGTCACGGTGCGCTCGCTGCTGTCCCGCGACCCGATCGTCTTCCGCGTCGCCGTCCACGCCGAGGGCGTCTACTACGAGGTCGACCGCCGCAGCGAACAGGTACTGCGCGGAGACCCGCACAAGCCCAGGCCCCTCGCCTTCACCTTCGACCTGCGCCTGGACACCAACGCCAACGCGTGGACCGTGGTCGCCACCACCGTCGAATAGGCCCAACCCACCCCGGGACCACGAGGGCCCACACGCCCGAAGCCCGCCACCAGCAGTGCCAGGACGGCCCACGCGAGCGGGCCCGCCAGCAGCGCCAGCCCGGCGATCAGCACCAGTGAAGCCCTCTACAACGCGTGGTGCCCCCTGGCCCGGCAGCGGGTGCCGCTCGCCCAGGTGCCCGTGACGGCGCACCCCACGGGACCTTCGCCACCCGCCGGGACGGCAAGGCGTTCCCGACCGCCGACACCACACCGACGGCATCCTGATCACCACCATCGTGCTCCCGTGAGCCCGTGAGCCCGTGCCAGGATGGCCCCATGCTGAACGCGGCGCTGCGCGCCTCCACATCGCCGATCTGGTCGGACCGGGCGGACGCCGGCCGGCAGCTCGCCGCCCACGCGGACGTCCCCGCCGTCGCGGAAGTCCTCCGCCGTCTCCTGCAGGACGGACACGACACGGCCGTCACGCAGAAGACGGCGGAGGCGCTGCTCGAGCGCCGCGACCTCCAGGGCCTGCGGCTGGTCCTCGGCGCCTTCGCCGGGGCCGACTTCGACACCACCGACCACCTCGGCGACGCGATCCTCAACGTCTGCCGCCAGTCCGACGAGGATCAGGAGCACTTCGAGGGCCTCGCGACGGACCTGGCCTCGGACGCGGAACCCGACGAGACGGCGCGTGCCCAGGCCAGGCTCCTGCTCCGGGAGTGGAATCCCCACCTGGCCTGAAGCCGGTCATTCGGATTCGCCTTCCAGGCGTTCAACCTGACGCCCGCGACGACGGTCGCGCGGAACGTCGGGCTGCCGGGTCGCCCGCGCGGTGAACGGCCCGACCGCGGGCGGGGGCTGGAGGCGAAAGGTGGCCGCACCGACCGGGCGGGAGGTCGATCGCGCCGGGCCGGCCACGCGGGTGTCCGGCCGCCTTCATCGGGCCCGCGGCCGCGCTACTCCTGGCCATCACCGCCGTGACACCGTTCTCCTCGCTGATCGCCGCCCGGACCGCCGCCCCCACGGGTACCCTCGGCCGTGACGCTGTGGCCCGACCGGGGAGAGGTCATCGATGAGCAGAGCCGCCGGTAGCGGGTCCCGCGTACCGCTCGACGACCTCGTCCGGCTCCGCAGGGCCCGGGACATGATGGACCGCGACTACGCGCAGCCGCTGGACGTCACGGCGCTCGCGCACACCGCCCTCATGTCACCGGGTCACTTCTCGCGCAGCTTCCGCGCCGCGTACGGGGAGACGCCGTACAGCTACCTCATGACGCGGCGGATCGAGCGGGCGAAGGCGCTGCTGCGGCGGGGCGACCTCACGGTGACGGAGGTCTGCATGGAGGTGGGCTGTACGTCGCTGGGGTCGTTCAGCTCGCGGTTCACCGAGCTGGTCGGCGAGACGCCGAGCGCGTACCGGGCCCGGGAGCACGAGGACGGCGGTGCGCTGCCGGCCTGCATCTCGAAGATCCACACCCGACCGGTCAAGGCCGGCGGGGCGAAGCCGGCCGGCGAGGAGTAGCCGCCGAAGCGGTCGAGCTCCTCTACGAGACCCACTCCCCCACCACGGACAACGAGGCCGGGATCGCCACCGGCCGCCTCCCGGGCCGCCTGTCGGCGAACGGCCGGCGGCAGGCCGCGGAGCTGGGCGTACGGCGGCGCGGCGGACCACCTCCTGACCGGAGTGCCGCTGGCGGGCGTGCTGGCCGATCCGCCCGCCTGGCGGCCGGGTTGGCACGACACCCTGCCCGCGGACCGGCCCGCTCCGACCCCGTGAACGTCTTCCGTCCGAACGGTCAGAACCAGTGCAGGCAGTGCGGCGGCCGCTCCGCGCGGAAGAGGGCGTCGGCCAGGGCGGCCGCGCCCGGGTGGTGTGCCCGGACGTGTCCGGCGCGCACGAGCGTGCTCGGGGCGGTGCCGCCGAGGTAGACGGCCCCGAGGTCGCGGACGTCCAGGGTCAGGTCGGGCTCGCGGTCCGTCGGGACGCACTCGGCCTTGCCGTCGCGGACGGTGAGCAGGTGGCGGGCCCGCTCGCCGAGGAAGGGGTCGTCGACGTCGAGGACGAGCTCGCCGTCGGCGAACCAGCCGCGCGAGGTGAGCGCGCGCGGGACGTCGAGCAGGCGCACCCACAGCCACTCGGTGTGGTTGGTCACCTGGCCGGCGTCGAAGTCCGCGAGCTGCCAGCGCAGCGGGTGGTCCGGCGGGACGTGCTTGAACACGACCTGGCTGACGAGGTCGTGGCCGAGCAGGTACTTGGCGAGGGCGGTGAAGGCCACGTCGTCGGTGGCGATGATCTCGTCGACGGTGAGGATGTCGGGGTCGCCCACCGAGTAGCTGGCGTACCCGTCCGGCACGCCGTCGGCGTCCCGGTGGACGGCGACGTAGCGCGGCGTCGGGGCGATCGGCGCATGGCCGGCTCCCCGGGCCCACCACCGGGGCGGCCGGGACACCGCGCCGGGCTGGGCGCGGCGGTACCGGTCGTAGACGTCCTCCAGGATCCCGACGCACTCGGCGCGCCGGAGCAGCTCGACCGAGCCGGGCTCGGCGGCGGCGCCCGCCCGGGGTGCGGCGAAGGCGCCCTGGTGGCGCGGCACCGTCAGGCGGCCCGTGTACGTCGCCGGGCCGTAGCCGAACCGGCCGTAGATCCCGGCCTCAGAGGCGAGCAGGACGGCGAGGAACTCGCCGCGGGCGCGGAAGTCGTCGAGTTGGTGCCGCATCATCGCGGTGAGCACCCCCTGTCGGCGGTGCGAGGGCAGGACGCCGACCCCGGACACCCCCGGGGCCGGGACGACGATCCCACCGGGCAGGGTGAGTTCGAAGGAGTACGCGATGGCGGTGCCGACGGGCCGGCCGTCCGCCGTCTCGGCGAGGACGCCGCGGTCCAGCTCCAGGGCCGACCACCAGACCCCGCCGCCGTCCTCGGCCGGCGTCTGCGGGAAGCGTCCGAACGCGGCGAAGAGCGTGTCGAGGAAGACGCCGTGGTCCTCCTGGCTCGTGGAACGGATCTCCATCGGTGCTGCTGCCTCCCCTGGCCGGCGGACTCACGGCGCGTGATGTCCCGTGCCACAGTGGATCGTTCCCGCACGACGAGGTCAACCGAATTTCCGGGGCCCTCATCCCCGCAGGCGGGCGTTGAGCCGCGCCGCCCGCCGCGTCAGGTAGTCGCGCTCCGCCAGGTTGGGCGCCTTGTGCGCGGCCTCGGCGTACAGCCGGGCCGCCGTCGCCAGGTCGCCGTCGCGCTCGTGGAGGTACGCGGACGCCGCCGTGTGCCGGGGCAGGGCGTCGTCCAGCGCCGCGAGGGCCGCCAGGCCGGCGCGCGCGCCGTCCGCCTCCCCCACGGCGACCGCCCGGTTGAGGCGGACAACCGGGCTGTCGGTCAGGCGCACCAACTCGTCGTACCACTCGACGATCTGCACCCAGTCCGTCTCCTCGACGGTCCGCGCGTCGGCGTGGAGCGCCGCGATGGCGGCCTGGGCCTGGAACTCGCCCAGCCGGTCGCGGGCGAGCGCCGCCTGGAGGATCCCGACGCCCTCGGCGATCAGGCCGGTGTCCCACAGGGTGCGGTCCTGCTCGGCGAGCGGCACGAGACCGCCGTCGGGCGCCGTCCGGGAGGCGCGGCGGGCGTGGTGGAGCAGCATGAGGGCGAGCAGCCCGGCCACCTCGGGGTGGTCGATCACGGCGGCGAGCTGCCGGGTGAGCCGGACGGCCTCCGCAGCGAGGTCGACGTCGCCGGAGTAGCCCTCGTTGAACACCAGGTAGAGGACGCGCAGCACGGTGGCGACGTCGCCGGGCCGGTCGAGGCGCACGCCGGAGACGGTGCGCTTGGCGCGGCTGATGCGCTGGGCCATGGTCGCCTCGGGGACGAGGTAGGCCTGCGCGATCTGACAGGTGGTCAGTCCGCCGACGGCGCGCAGGGTGAGGGCGGCGGCCGAGGCGGGGCTCAACGACGGGTGGGCGCACAGGAAGTAGAGCTGGAGCGTGTCGTCCGCGGCGGGCGCCGGGCCGGGCGGCGGCTCCTCCTCGACGCGGTCCTCGCGCCGGCGGCGGGCGGCGTCCGCCCGGGTCGCGTCGAGGAACTTGCGCCAGGCCGCGGTGACCAGCCAGCCCTTCGGGTCGTGCGGAGCGTCGGCCGGCCAGACCCGGAGGGCCTCGACGAGGGCGTCCTGGACGGCGTCCTCGGCCGCCGCGAAGTCGGCTCCGCGGCGGACGAGGACGCCGAGCACGCCCGGCGTGAGGCTCCTGAGCAGTGCGTCGTCCATGGGGGTGGTCACGTCCCGGGAGGCTACTCCGTGATGGTGGGCGGCGCGGCCATGACCTCGCGGACCTCCAGCCACTCGTGGATCGGCCTGCCGCCCGCGCCGGGGGCGGCGGAGAGTTCGCCGGCGAGTTCGACCGCGCGCTCGCGGCTGTCGACGTCGATGATCATCCAGCCGGCGATGAGGTCCTTGGTCTCGGGGAACGGGCCGTCGGTGACCGCCGGACGGCCCTCGCCGTCGTAGCGGACCCACAGGCCCTCGGGGGCGAGGCCCTGGCCGTCGACGAACTCGCCGGTCTTCTCCAGCCGGGCGGCGAAGTCGTGCATGAAGCGGATGTGGTCCGAGATCTCCTCCGGCGTCCACTGGTCCATGGGGACGCAGTTGACCGGCTCCGGCGCGCCCCGGTAGTACTTCAGCAGCAGGTACTTGGCCATGGTGTCTCTCCTCGGTGCGGTGCGGCCCATTGTGGCCGCTTCCACCCCGGGGACGGAGCCGGGCGCGCGTTCTCGACATCCCGCGCGAGGATTTTTCGAGAAATCGCGGAGACTTCTCACACGGTCCGCCGGATCACCAGGAGGATCGGCGCGGTGGCCCCGCCACCCGGTCGGGCCCGATGATCGACGGGCACGGGCACGGACCGAGTCAGCGGGGACCGAGGGATCGGGACGCCGGGGCTCCGAGACGCACAGTGAGGGGCCCTTCGAAATGGGACTGTCGCGCACACTCGTGCTCGTGGCGGCGACGATCACCTACGGGCTGACCGCGGGCCTGTTCTACGCCTCCTCGTGCTCCGTCATGCCCGCGCTGCGGCGGGTCGACGACCGCACGTTCATCGACGTGATGCAGAAGGTCGACGTCGCGATCCTGAACGGCTGGTTCGTGCTCGGCTACCTCGGCGCGCTGCTGTTCGGCGCGGCGGCGGTGGCGTTGCACCTGCCCGAGGAGGGGCGCGACGCGCTGCCCGCGACGATCGCGGCGCTGGTGCTGTACGCGGGGAACATCGGCGTGACCCGGGCGGTGAACATCCCCCTCAACGACGAGTTGGGGAAGGCCGGTTCGCCGGAGCTGATCGCCGGTCCGGCGGCCGTGCGGCGCGCGTTCGAGGAGCGCGGGGTGCGGTTCAACGGTGCTGCGGGCGGTGCTGTGCACGGTCGCGCTGGTTTCCTCGCGTGGGCGCTCGTGCTGGACGGGAACGCGTGACTCCGATCGGCTGGACCGAGTCGGGATCTCCGGCCCGCAACCGGGTGCCGCACCGGTACCGTCTGCCGTGACGTGACGGTGGGCGGGGGCGACGAGGGGAGCGGCGGCGTGGAGGCACTGGGGGCCGGGGATCCGCGGCAGATGGGCGAGTACCGGCTGCTGCGACGCCTGGGGGCGGGCGGGATGGGCCTGGTCTACCTGGGCCGGACGGCCGGCGGGCGGACGGTGGCCGTCAAGACGGTGCACGCGCAGTTCGCGGCCGACCCGGAGTTCCGGGTGCGGTTCCGGCAGGAGGTGGCCGCGGCCCGGCTCGTCGGCGGGAAGTGGACGGCGCCGGTGCTGGACGCGGACACCGAGGGCGAGCGGCCGTGGGTGGCCACCGGGTACGTGGCCGGGCCCGCGCTGAGCACGGCGGTGCGGGACTCCGGGCCGCTGCCCGCCGCGGCCGTCCGTTCCCTCGGGGTGGGGCTCGCCGAGGCGCTGGCCGCCGTGCACGGGCGCGGGCTCGTGCACCGGGACGTCAAGCCGTCGAACGTGCTGCTGGCGCTGGACGGGCCACGGCTGATCGACTTCGGGATCGCCCGGGCCCTGGACGCGACGGCGCTCACGCAGTCCGGCTTCGTCGTCGGCTCCCCCGGCTACCTCTCTCCCGAACAGGCCGGGGGCGCCCAGGCAGGGCCCGCGACGGACGTGTTCTCGCTCGGCGCGGTGCTCGCGTACGCGGCGACCGGCGAGGCGCCGTTCGGCTCCGGTGTGAGCGCGCACGTCATGCTCTACCGGGTGCTGCACGAGGACCCCGACCTCGGGCCACTCGACGCCGTGGACCCGCGGCTGCGCGCGATCGTGGCGGCCTGCCTCGCGAAGGACCCCGCGGACCGGCCGTCCCCCGAGCGGCTGCGGGCGTGGCTGGCCTCTGACGACCCCGGGGCGGGCGAACGGCTGGAGCAGCGGGCCTGGCTGCCGCCGGCCGTCGCCGGGTCGCTCGCGGCGCTGGCGGTCGAGCTGCTGGACCTGGACGTCGCCGCCGGGACGCCCGCTGCGCCACCGCCGGCCGCAGCGCCCGCCCCGTCGGCCTTCGGGCCCCCGACCGGGCACTTCGGTCCGCCCCCGCCGTCGGCCACCACCCCGCCCTCGCCCTACCCGCCGCCGCCCCGGCAGCCCACCGGCCGGGGCCTCGGGCGCAGCGGCGTCGCCGTCGCCGCCGTGCTGGCCACCGCGCTGCTGGGCACCGGCGTCTACCTCTGGGCCCGGCCCGACGGCACCACCGCGAGCGGCGGCAACACCTCCCCCGCCGGTCAGCCCGCGACTCCGGCCGCGCAGACCACGCCGGGTTCGGCACCGGCGCCCACACCGGTGCCCACACGGACGCCCGCGGGCGCGATACCCGCGGACTTCCTGGGCACGTGGGCGGGCCAGCTCGGCAGCCCGGCGGTCCGCACCAAGGCGGACTTCAAGATCACCATCCGGCAGGGCCAGAAGGGCGAGCCGGTCGCCGAGATCACCAACAACACCGGCGCCGGCACCCTCAGCTGCGACGCCACCGCGAACCTGACCTCGGCCACCGCCGACCGCATCGTCCTGCGCACGACGCCCCTGAGCCCCGTCAGCGGCTGCGTGGCCGACCCGTACGACCAGGTGTACACGCGCACCGAGGACGGCGGTCTGCACCTCGTCGTCGCGGGCTTCTCCGGCGATCTGCGGAGGCAGTGAGGGCCGCCACCGGTTACCGTGAGTACATGATCACCGGTGCCCACCTGGTCATCCACAGCCGCGACGCGGAGGCCGACCGCGTCTTCCTGCGCGACGTGCTGGGCTGGCCGCACGTCGACGCGGGCGGCGGGTGGCTGATCTTCACGCTGCCCCCGGCCGAGATCGCCGTCCACCCGGGCGGATCGCCCGCGCACGAGCTGTTCCTGATGTGCGACGACGTCGACGCCACCGTCCGCGAACTCACCGCGCGCGGTGTGGAGTTCACCGAGCCGGTCACCTCCGTCGGCTGGGGGCTGAAGACCGCCCTGCGCCTGCCGGGCGGCGGGGAGGTCGGCCTCTACCAGCCCCGCCACCCGGTGGCCCGCAGGCTGTGACCCCGCCCGCCCCCGGGCGCGGCGGGTCAGAGCGCGGCCGGTCAGGGCGCGGCCACCCGCCGGCCCGCGTTGGTCGCGACCAGCCGGTAGTCGGTGAACACCACGGGCCCCTCGGAGAGTTCGGGCGCGTAGGCCGCCTGGAACCGGCGCACCGCCTCCGATTCGCCGTGCGCCCGGTGGGCGGCCTCGTCGGCGAAGGTGAAGAGGTGGACGAAGCGGGTCGGGTCGTCCTTCTCCTGCCAGGCCGTGTACATCCAGGTGTCGGGCTCGTGCGCGGCGACGTAGCCGACGAACTCCTCGATCGCCGCCAGGACCCGGTCGACGGCCTCGGGGTTCACTCGGTAGTGCGCGGTCTGGTAGATCGGCATGGCGTTCCGCCTGTCGCTCCTCGGGGACGGTCTTCCTGCCTCCACCTTGCGGGCGCCCGCCGGGAGGGCAAAAGCCGTGACCACCGAACGAGTGGAGCCCGGCGGCCCCGTCAGCCCCCCGCGAGGCCTCCTGACCGGCGACGGCGACGAGTACATCCTCACCGAGGGCGGCCTCAAGGGGCGGCGCGGCTTCCTCAGCCGCGACGCCGACGGGGCGATCACCGGCATGGACCTCGCCGGACGGCTCCTCGGCCGGGCCGCGCGGAACGGCGGAGGAGCCCTGGCGGCACGCAGGAGTACTTCGGCCCGTGGTGGGAAGGTAACGGCCCGCCACCACGAGCCACCCCCACCCCACGGGAGTCCTGATGACGATCGCCCACCGCACCCTCGGCAGCGGCGAGCACAAGGTCCTGGTCCTGCACGACTGGTTCGGCACCAGCGCCGCCTGGGGCCCGTTCCTCGACTACCTGGACCCGGAGTCCTTCGGCTACGCCTTCCTCGACTACCGGGGATACGGCGAACGGCTGGACGTGGAGGGCGAGTTCACGCTCGCCGAGATCGCCTCGGACGCGCTCGCGCTGGCCGACCGGCTCGGGTGGGACACCTTCTCCGTGGTCGGCCACTCGATGGGCGGCAAGGCCGCGCAGCGCGTCCTCGCCGAGGCACCGGGCCGGGTGCGCAAGCTGGTCGGCGTGGCACCCGTGCCCGCGAGCACCTACCCGCTCGACGGCGACGCGTACCACCTCTTCCACGGCGCCGCCCGGAACCCGGCGAACCGGCGGGCGATCCTCGACCTCGTCACCGGGCAGCGGGCCGGCGCCCGCTGGCTCGACGCGATGACGGCCCGCTCCGTGGCCGGCTCCCGGCCGGAGGCCGTCGCCGCCTACCTGACCGACTGGACCACCCAGGACTTCGCGGCCACGATCGCCGGCAGCCCGCTGCCGGTCAAGGTCTTCGTCGGCGAGTACGACCTCGCCCTCACCGCCGACGCGATGCGCGGCACCTGGCTCGCCCACTACCCGCAGGCCGAGCTGGAGGTCCTGGCCAATTCCGGCCACTACCCGATGTACGAGGTCCCGGTGGCCTTCGCGAGCGCCCTCGAGGCGTTCCTGCGCGCCTGACCGCACCGAACGGCATGATCGGAAGGACCGGGAGCGACGACCACCGAGCGGGGAGCGGGCGATGGCGGACGGGCACTTCGAGGTACGGGCGATCGGCCGGGTGGAATCACCGCTCCTGGACCGGTCGGGCGCCCCGAGACAGGGCGACGAGGGCGGGCCGGACGCCTGGCTGGCGTTCGACCCCGCGGTGGAACGGGCCCTCGCCGACCTGGCAGTCGGGCAGGAGGTCCTGCTGCTGACCTGGCTCGACCGGGCGGACCGCGACGTGCTCGCCGTCCGCCCCCGCGGGGACCGCTCCCGCCCGGAGACCGGCGTCTTCGCCACCCGCTCCCCCGACCGGCCCAACCCGATCGGCCTGCACCGCGTCACCATCCTCGCCGTCGACGGCCTGCGGATCCGCGTGAGCGACCTCGAAGCCGTCGACGGCACACCGGTCCTGGACGTCAAGCCCGTCCTGGCCCGGCGGGACGAACGCTAGGGCAGTGGCGGGCGTCGCCGAACGGTGGAGCCGTCCGGCCACGGCACCGGCACCGGACCGTCAAGGGTCAGAGCGGCACGACGAGGCCGACGCCCTCGGCCGCGACGGCGACCGCGTAGTCGAAGAACGCGGCCTCGTCCCGGACGCTGTCGTGGGTGCGGCTGAACACCTGGAAGACCAGCAGGCCGATCAGGCCGCTCCACAGGACGATGCCGCGCTCGACGAGGTCCGGGAACGGCTCCCCCGGCGCGCCGCCGAAGAGCTCCAGCGCCTCCGGGCGCAGCAGCGGCGGGCCGGGGACCTTCCGTGCGGGCGGGGTCAGTTCGCCGGCCTCCAGGGCCCCGCGCACGATCGCGGCCAGGACGGCGGGGGTGCGGGAGGCGGCGGGGACGGTCTCCCACGGGGCGTGGTAGCCGGGGACGGGCGAGCCGTAGACGAGGGTGAACTCCTCGGGGTGGGCGAAGGACCAGCCGCGCAGGGCGCGCGTCACGGCGAGGAGCCTCGCGCCCGCGGACTGCCCGGCGTCGCGGGCGGCGCGGTCGGCGTCCTCCATCGCGGCGCCGGAGGCGTTGTAGGCGTCGAGGATCAGCGCGGTGAGCAGGTCGTCCCGGTGCGGGTACACCGCCTGGACCTCCGCCAGGGCCAGTCCGGCTCCGGTGGCGACGGCCTCCAGGGTCAGCGCTGCGGCGCCGAGTTCTCCGAGGAGGCGGCGCGCGACGGCCTTGGCGGTGACGGCGTGTGATGCGGAATCAACCATTGCCGCACCCTATCCGGCGGTCACCGGGCGGACGCCGGCCGGGTCGGTGACGGGAGCGGGCGGGTGGCCGCCCCCACCGCCCGCCGCCCACCACCCACCGCGCCGACGCCCTCGTCATCGCCGCATCGATGACCGGCGGTGTGATCGCCGGCCCGGGCCCGGTCGTGAGTCGGCCGGCGGGCACGGCTCGGGGTCACGCGTTCCGGGCCCGCTTGCGGTAGTGGTCGAGGATGTCCTGGCGCAGCAGGTGGGCGAAGCCGGCGCCTTCGAGGCGCAGGGCGAGTTGGACGGTGGTGAGACCCAGGGTGGTGGCGGTGTTCGCGAGGTGCCAGTCGTGGGCGGCCAGGCGGGTCAGGAGGTGGCCGCGGCGGACCTGGGTCTCGGAGAGGCGGAAGGTCTTCAGGTAGGCCAGGCCGCCGGTGTCGTCGGTGACGGCCTCGCCGATGTGGTTCTCCTGCTTCGGGCGGAAGTCCGGGAGGAAGCGGGAGAGGGTGAAGCGGGACATCCGGTGGACGGTCTGCGCCCGGTAGTCGGCGTCGAGGAGGCCGCCGGCCATGGTCGTCGTGTGGAAGCGGGACCAGGCGCGCTCCTGCTCGTCGACGGCGGTGCGCAGGTCGGCGAGGGAACGGACGGAGGTCGTGCTCAGGTCGGCGCGGAAGTCCGCGACGGGGCCGGCGTAGGTGGCGTAGTGGTGGACGAGTTCGCCGTACAGGTCGAGGAGGAGGCTGCGGTGCAGGGCGCGGTAGTCGTCCGGGTGCGGCAGCACGAACGCGGCGGCGAGGGCGTCGGCGACGTACACGGCGACGCCGCACTGGCCGGGGTGGATCTCGAACACCCGCAGCGCGTCGGCGAGTCCGCGTACCTGGTCGCCGCTGTAGGCCTCCTCGGCGCGCGGTGACAGGCCGCGGCGCAGGGCCTGCTGGGACCACTGCTCCCACGCGATGGTGGGGCCGCCGAAGTGCAGGGCCAGGTAGCCCTCCAGGGCGAGGTGCAGGGGCAGGAAGCGCAGCCGGGTGCGGCTCTCGCGCTTGGCCATGCGGCGGGGCGGCTGCAGCCGGAGGCGTTCGGGGGCGCCGGAGGCCGACCGGGCGTCGGACAGCTGGGTGCCGTACGCGGCGGCGGGAGTGCCGTCGCGGGTCCAGTCGGCGACGAAGCCGTGCGGGATGTAGGAGGTGTAGGCGGTGCGCCGGTCGATGCCGACCGTGGCGTGCTCGCGGTCGTACAGCTCCTCGTGCAGGCGCAGGTCGGCGATCGGCTCGTCGCGCACGAGCGGGACGAGCCGCACGCCGCCCCACACCTGGGCGGGGCGGGTGTCGAGGCCCGCCAGGTCGAGTCGGAAGGCGGTGGTCATCGGGCCTCCCCGGCCGCGAGGAAGCGGGCGGTGCACGCCGCGAGGTGGGCGGTGAGTTCGGCGAGGTCGGTGCGGCCCTCGGCGAAGCGGGCGAACTCGACGAGGGCGGGCAGGTCCTCGGCGTCGCGCAGGCCGGCGGTGGGGACGGTCGGCGCGAGGCGGCGGACGTCGAAGCCGTCGGCGTCGTAGACCGGGTTGAGGTGGACGATGCCGGTGCGCCGCTCAGGGTCGAGGCGGGTGCGCCAGACGCGCAGGACCTCGGCGGCGAGGCCGGGCGGGGCGTTGTCCCAGCCGTCGGAGACGATCACGAGGCGCTGCGGCGGTTCGGGGGCGGCGTCCAGGGCGTCGAGGATGCGGCGGCCGAGCGGGGTGGGCCCGTGCGGGTGGGCGAGGAGGGCGTCGGTGCGGCCGCTGGTCCAGTGGGCGGTGTAGTCGGCGGCGAGGGCGTCGAGGAGGAAGTGGCAGGCGAGGGCGACGGCCAGCGGGCGGCGGCGCTTGACGCCCGAGCCGGACGCCGAGAAGGAGTCGTCGAGGACGGCCGCGACCCGCCCCCACGTGCCGGCCTGGGCTCCGGCGGCGCGGCGGGCGGCGGCCCGCAGGGCGTCGGTGAGTTCGGTGCGGCGGGCGATGCGGTCCTCGGCGGGCAGGGCGAGCGCGTAGGTGGCGAGGCGGGTGAGCGGCATGCGGGCGAGGTCGGTGGCGACGGTGGCCCCGTGGCCGCGGGCGGACTCCTGGAGGCGCAGCCGTTCGAGGGCGGTCATGCGGGGGGCGATGCGCTCCAGGAACCAGCCGCGCGGGATGCCGTGGCGGTGCGCGAAGCCCTCGGCGACGGTGTAGGGCAGTTCGTAGATGGCGCCCTTCTCGTAGTGGGCGCGGCGCCAGGCGTCGAGGAGCGGGGTGCGGTACGGCGCGGCTTGGGCCACGGGTGTGAAGAGGAAGGCGCCGACCTCGTCGTGGCCGGGGCGCAGGTGGGCGTGGCGCACGGCGCGCTTGAGGCCGGCGCGGTACTTGACGGCGTCGAGGGCCTGGTCGGGGCGGGCGGCGAGCCAGTCGCGGAGGATGGCGCGGGTGCGGCGGTTGTTGACCTTGCGGCGGCGCAGGTCGGCGATGAGCCGGTAGACGCGCTGCGGCGGCAGCAGGGCGAGGCGGCGGGCGATGAGCCGGCCTTCGGTGCGGCGCTGCTCGGGGGTGGCGTCGCGGGTGGTCTCCAGCAGGTGGCGGATGATGAGCGCGGCGTTGTGGTCGTTGATGTCGAGGGCGAGCGCGGCGGCGTACGGCTCGCGGTAGTTGACGCGCACGTACTCGTGGAGGAAGCCGAGGGAGAGCTGCTGTCGGTCGGCGCCGGCGTGGAACTCGCGCTGGCCGGTCGCGGTGATGGCGGCGTTGACGAACAGCAGCACGTCGTCCGCGGCGATCAGGTCGGCGTACGCGTCCATGGCCTTCCCGAGCCTTCCAGCCGTCCGGTGAGGGGGTGCCGGCCGGGGAATGGGGGCGCGAGCTGCGAATCATTGCGGTAGAGGCAGGTTCCGGAAGTCGCACCGGAGTCCCGCGGCCGGCCCGCCGACGCTATCAGGACGCGCCCGGGGGCCCCGGCGCCGGGGCCGGTCCCCGGGCAGGGATAATCGGGGCCGAAACGCGCGTATGTGGAGGAACAGCGGTGAACGGTGTGCCCGTCGGGGAGAGCCTGGACTATCGGGGGCTGCTGGAGGCGGCGGAGATCGCCGCGCGGGCGACGACGGGTCAGGGACAGGTCGCGGACTACATCCCGGCGCTGGCGGCGGCCGATCCGGAGGCGTTCGGGATGGCCGTCGCGACGGTGGACGGGGAGCTGTTCGGGGTCGGGGACTGGGAGAGTCCGTTCTCGATCCAGAGCGTCTCGAAGCTGTTCAGTCTGCTGCTGGCGCTGTCGCACGGCGGGGACGGGCTGTGGCGCGGGGTGGGGCGCGAGCCGTCCGGCAACCCGTTCAACTCGCTGGTGCAGCTGGAGACGGAGCACGGGATCCCGCGCAACCCGTTCATCAACGCGGGCGCGCTCGTGGTCACCGACCGGCTGCAGAGCCTGACCGGCGACGCGGCTGGAGCGGTGCGCGAGTTCCTGCGCCGCGAGGCGGGCAACCCGCTGCTGGGCACCGACCCGGTGGTGGCGGCGTCGGAGGCCGAGCACGGCCACCGCAACGCCGCGCTGGCGCACTTCATCGCCAGCCACGGCAACCTGGAGAACCCGGTCGAGGACGTCCTCGACCACTACTACGCGCACTGCGCGATCGCGGCCAGCTGCCGGGACCTCGTGCTGGCGGGGTCCGTCCTGGCCCGGTACGGCGTGCGGGCGGACGGCTCGCGGATGATGTCGCGCAGCGAGGCCAAGCGCGTCAACGCGGTGCTGGTGACGTGCGGGACGTACGACGCGGCGGGCGAGTTCGCGTTCCGGGTCGGGCTGCCGGGCAAGAGCGGCGTGGGCGGGGGCATCCTCGCGATACTTCCGGGGCGGGCGGCGGTGTGCGCGTGGGGGCCGCGGCTGGACCAGGCGGGCAACTCGGTGGCGGCGGTGGCCGCGCTGGACGCGATGACGACGCTGTCGGGCTTCTCGATCTTCTGAGCGGTCCTCTGCCGGATTCCTCTGACAGCAGGTCAGCCACCGCCGTAAGGTCGGCTCATGGCCACTGACGCTTACTTCCCCTCCCTCGCCACCGGTCAGCGCTCCCTGGGCGATCCGGCCCTCGGCTACCCGCTGCTGCCGCCGCTGACGCAGGGCTGCCCGCGGACGAGCACGCCGGAGGTCTCGTACCCGGCCGAGGTCGACTACGCCTACGACAAGGTGGACGTCGAGGCGCTGTTCGGCCCGTCGGCGCGGGACGGGGGGCCGGCCGGGCGGGCGGGGCTGGACCGCTGGGCGCCGCTGCTGCCGCCGCTGCTCGCGCCGGGCCTCGGCGAGGGCGGCACGCCGCTGGTGGAGCTGGAGCCGGGGGTGTACGTCAAGGACGAGTCGCGCAACCCGACCTGGAGCCACAAGGACCGGCTGAACCGCTGCACGACGAGCGCCGCGGTGGCCGCCGGGGCGCCCGGGATCGTCGTCGCGTCCTCCGGCAACCACGGCGCGTCCGCCGCCGCCTACGCCGCGCGGGCCGGGCTGCCGTGCGTGGTGTTCACGGGGCCGAGCCTGCCGCCCGCCGTCGACTCGTTCCTCCACGCGTACGGCGCGGTGGTGCTGCCGGTGCCGTGGGAGGCGCGGTGGCCGCTGATGCGGCAGGTCGTCGAGCGCCTGGGCCTGCACCCGGTCAGCAACCTCACCACGACGCACACCGGGCACGCGTACGGGCCGGAGGGCTACAAGACCATCGCGTACGAGATCCACCGGGACCTCGGAGTGCCGGGCGCGGTGTTCGTGCCGACCGGGTACGCCGAGCTGCTGTACGGCGTGTGGAAGGGCTTCGTCGAGCTGCGGCGGCTCGGCGTGACGGACCGGGTGCCGCGGATCTTCGCGTGCGAGCCGGCCGCCGCCGCGCCGCTCGCCCGGGCCTTGCGCGAGGGGCTGCCGGTGGCGCACGCCGACCGGACGGCGACGGACGCGTACTCGATCGTCAGCACGGTCAGCGGCTACCGCGGCGTGCTCGCCGTGCGCGGCAGCGGCGGGCGGGCGCTGGCCCTGGAGGACGCCCGACTGGCCGCCGCCCAGCGGGAGCTGGCCGGGGCCGGGCTGTGGACGGAACTGTCCTCCGCCGCCGGGCTGGCCGGGCTGCGCGCCGTGGGCGACGTCGAGGGACCGGTGGTCTGCGTGTCGACGTCCAGCGGCTTCAAGGACCTCGGCGTCGGATCCCGGCCGACCGCGCTCGTCCCGCCCGAGTGGGACGAGGTGGAGCGCAGGCTCGCGGCGGCCGGGATCCGCTGATTCACACGGCGGTGGCCGCCCCGGGGAAGGTGGCCTGCCGGTAGTGGGCGTGCTCCCTGCGGAACGTGTGGCCGAGGTGGTACTGCAGCCGCAGGTGGCGGAACTGGTAGACGGCGCCGGTCTGGCGCAGCACGCCGCGCCGGTAGGCGTCGTCCAGGAAGGCCGCGACGTTCCACGGCAGGCGGCCGGTCAGCGGGAGCCAGACGCGGCTCAGGACGATCCACTGCCCCCAGGCGGTGAAGCCGAGCGCGTAGGCGAGGCTGCCGCCGATGCCGCCGATCGCGCCGATGTAGAGCCCGTCCGCGAGCGGCCAGTACAGGACGCCGAGCGGGCCGCGCAGCGCGACCACGATCACCCGCCCGCCGAGGGCGATCGCGAGCGTGAACGCCGGGACGAGCACCAGCGCCTGCCGGCTGACGGTGGTGCGGTTCGAGGCCAGCAGGGACACCGGGGTGGCCGCCGAGGCGGTGTCCAGCGGCGCTTCGAGCATGCTCGTGAGCCCGAAGACCAGGCCGGCCGACGAACCGAAGATCAGCCCGTAGACCAGCATGTTGATGAGCATGCCCACGATGACGTCGGCGTTGGTCAGCGGCGTGCCGAAGTAGAGCGCGTGCTGGAGCGTCTGGGCGGGCGCGACGCCGATCCCGAGCACCGTGCCACCCAGCATGATGGCCCCGAAGCGGCCGGTGAACACCCGGACCGTGCGCGGGCCGCCGCCGTGGTGACGGGCGAACAGCCGCAGCCGGACGTAGGTGGGTTGCAGTGCCAGGCCGCCGAAGACCGTCATGATCGCGTAGACCGCGCCGACGGCGAGTCCGGCGATGGGCCCGACGAGGGCGCCCTCCAGGAGGAACCGTTCCCACTTGACCATCGGGTCGTTCCCGTAGAGCACGACGAGGACCACGCCGACCGTCCACTCCGCCACGGTGACGGACAGCGCGGCGGCCAGCACGGTCGCGAGGATCCGGGCCGGGCGGCGCACCGAGCCGCCGATCTGCCACCAGGCGAGGTCGGGTCGGTCGTGGCGGACGAGGTGGTCGGCGAGGTAACCGAGCCAGCGCTCGGCCCGCCGGGCGTCCCACGTGCGGGGCGGGCGCCCGGCGACGGGTTCGCGCTCGGGGGCGCGGCGGCGGTAGAGGGCGGGGACGAAGCCGGCGAGGAGGTGCTCCTCCAGGGCGTGTTCGGTGGGGAAGAGCTCGCCGTCGAGGAGTTCGGCGGGTCTGCGGTCGGGGGCGTCGCTGTACATCGTCCGGGCCAGGATGACCATCAGCGGGGTGCTCAGGACGCGGGCGAGGCGCGCGGCCCGGTCCGTGCGCCGGGTGCGCAGCTCGGCGAGGACGGCGTCCCACAGGGGTTCGGGCCCGCCGGGGCCGGCCGTCACCGGGCGGGCCGTGCGGGGCAGGTAGTCGGCGAGGTCCTCGGGGGTGAGGTCGGTGAGCTCGATCCCGGCGGCCCACACGAGCGGCGTGCTCGCCGCCTCGACCGCCTCGGCGAACTCGGCCCGGCGGCTGGTGAGGACGAGCGGCTGGGAGGTGTCGTTGAGTGCGTCGAGCGCGTCCCGGCGCAGGCCCTCCGCGATCTCGTCGAAGCCGTCCAGGACGGGCAGGACGAGGTCCGCGTCGACCAGCGCGGCGGCGAGCGTGCCGCCGCCGGGGCCGCGGCCGACGAGGTGCGGGTGGTCGCGCAGGAGCAGGTCGATCTGCCAGTCGCGCAGCGTGGTGGTGGTCGGGTCCCAGGATCCGAGGCTGAAGACCACCGGCACGCGGGACGGGACGGCCCGGTCCCGGAGCTGGTCCAGGACGAAGCGGATCGTCAGGATCGACTTGCCCGAGCCGGCCCGGCCGAGGACCACGAGCCGGCCCGAGGGGATCTGGCCGTACACCTCGGCCACCGAGCGGAGGTCGCCGTCGAGGTCCAGGGGCTCCGCCCGTTCACCGGGTGGAAGGCGCTGGACGTTCTCCGGGCCGTCCATGAGGTCGTCGGGTGCGGGCCGCCAGCGCACCGGCAGCGGGAACGGGTCGTGGACGCGACGCTGCTCCTCCTCGCGGCGCCAGCGCCGGCGGACCTCACGGGCGAGCTCGTCGACGGCCTCGGCGAGGGCGGCGGGGACCGGCGGCACGGGAGGCGGGCCGGGCGCTCGGGGTGACCGGGGCACGAGCGGCGGCTGGTGCCCCGGCGGCGGGACGGACCCGCGCTCGCTCCCGTCGGTGATGATCGCCGCCAGCCGCTGCCGGTCCTCGGGTGAGGCGTCCAGCGCGTCCGCGATCAGGAGGACCGTCCCGAGCCGGTGGTCGGTGGAGCCGCCGCGCTCCAGCCGGCGGATCGTGCGCACACTCACCTCGGCCTTCTCCGCGAGCTGCTCCTGCGTCAGCCCCGCCTCCTTCCGCAATCGCCGCAACAGCGCGCCGAGTTCGTCCGTCACTCCGGCAAACCCCCATGGTCTTGCATGCTCATGTCCATCGGTGAGCCTACCGTGACGGCCGGTCACATATGGCCGGTGCCGTGTCCTGTCCCCCGACCTGCGCGGACGTCACGCTCGAAAGGTCCGCCCGGGACGACGACGGCGGACGACGACGACAGCGACGACCATGAACGACGACTCGAAGGGAACGACATGGCGTACCGCTACTGGTGCGGCGAGTGCGGCTACCGCACACCCTGGCTCGCGGAGCCACGGGCCGAGGAACAGCAGATCGACCACTACACGAGACGGCACCCGGGGGTGCCACCCGGCGGCACGGTGGAGGTCAACCGCAAGAGCCCGCAGGGTTCGTCCGGCTGCGCGGCCCTCCTCGGCGTCCTGGTCCTGCTTCTCGTGCTGGCCGCGTCGTGCCGCCGTTGAGCGCGGGACGCGCCGAGGTGTCGGTCTCGGATCCGGGCGAGCTGCGCCCGCTGCGCAAGCACCTGCGCCGGGTCCCGGGGCTGGAGGTCGAGGAGACCGACGCGGCCGCGGCCGCCGGGAGGACCGGGGCGGCTTGCGCGCTCCGGGTGCTGGCCGTCGGCCGCGGCGCCCTCGGACGGGCGGTGCGGACGCTGCCCGCCTTCCTCCGCACCCGCCGTGGCGCCGTCTCCGTCACCGTCCGGACCCTGGACTGGACGGTGACCCTGCACCCCGAGCGTTCCACCGCCGGCGGGCCCACCGTCACGGAACTCGCCGCCGCCCTCCGCGCGCTGAGGGCCGCGCGGGACGCACGGGAGGAGGCACGGGAGGCACGGGACGCACGGGCGTGAACGCGGGCAGTGCCCGCCCGGTGAGTGCGGCCCGGGCGGGACGGGCGGGACGGGCGGGACGGGCGGGACGGGGCCGGGGACGGGGCGGAGAACGCGGACGGCGGGGCGCGGCCGGCGGCCCGGCCTCGCCCCGCCGTCCGCGGGCGGTGCTCCTGCGGTGCCGCTACTTCACGAAGCTCTCCACGACCTTCGGCGGCCAGACGCCGACCTTGAGGGCGCCCATCGAGTAGGCGCGGGAGACGAGCGCGGCGCGGTTCGGGACCCGCAACTTCCGCAGCAGGCAGGTGACGTGGTATTCGACGCCCTGGCGGCTGAGGTAGAGCCGGGCGGCGAGCGGGACGGTGGAGACGCCGGCCGCGATGCCCTCCAGGATCCGGGCGTCGATCTCGCTGAGGAGCTTCTTGCGACCGGCGACGATCTCGGACTCGCCCGCCTCGCCGTCGCGGTTGGGCATCATCACCATGATCGAGGACTCGTCGGGCAGGCCGCCGCGGACCATCACGGCGGTGAGCGGGACGGTGAACGTCTCCTCGTCCGGGCCTATCGCTATGACATCGGTGGCGAAGCGGTCCCGGCGGCCCTCGATGAGGCCGGAGAACTGGCGCAGCAGGGGCTGGTGGACGCTCGGGTGGACGAGCTCGCTGAACGTCCGGCCGCAGAGCTCGGACGAGGAACGTCCGAACTGCCAGAAGAAGGCCTCGTTGGCCTGCCGGATGGTGAGGGTGCGGTCGAGCTGGGCCATGTTGAGGCCGGCCTGATCGGTGACGGGACGGGTTTGCGGCGCCGCGTCGTGACCTGGCTCTCGATCGCACACGATGGTCCGAGCGGTATCGGCCAGGGCGGAAGAGGAGATGACCACGGCAGTCGGATCCCTTCGGGGGCGCGTGTGCGGTTCTGATTCCCGCGCAGAATCCCGGCCTTTTCTTTCGAGGCGGACTGACTCGAACGGCCTGATTCGCGGTGAACTCTGCTTCGACTCTAGGGACCGCCGATCCGGCAGGTCAACGGCGTCCGGGCTGGTCCGGTCCAATTCTGTGGGCGTACGGCCGGTGGTTCGGTGTGGGGTCGGGGGGTTCGGCCGGTCGTTCGGTACGGTGCACGTCCTCGCAGGTCAGAGCTGGTTCGGTGAGGTTCGGTCAGGGTTCGGCGAGCATGAGTTCGATTCCTTGGGTGACCGGTCGAACGGGCTTTCCGGCGTGGTCGTCCGGATCAGACACGAACAGTCGGTTCCGCCTCGCACAGAACCGTCACAAGTTCCCGGCGGCCGGAAATACCGAGCTTGCGATAGGAATTCGTCAAATGTTTCTCCACGGCCCGTGCGCTCACCCGCAATTCGGCCGCGATCTCCTGGTTCGTCAGACCGTGCCCGACGAGGTCCGCCACGCGGCGCTCGGACGGGGTCAGCACCACGTCCACCGGCACCCCGGACTCGCGTCCGGGCGCGGTCGCGGGCCGGTCGTCGGACCAGCCGGCGCCGCACGCGGCGGCCAGCCGGGCGGCCTCCCTGCGCACCGCGGCCGCCTCGGCCCCGCCGCCGAGACGGCGGCCCAGATCCCGCAGCGCGCGGGCGCGTTCGAGCTCGTCGGCCGAGCGCCGCAGCACCTCGACCGACTCCCGCAGCAGGTCGACGGCCCGGGCGCCGCCCGCCAGGGCCGCCTGGAGCCGCAGGGCGCGGCCCAGCGCCACCGGGGCTCCCCACGCCTCGGCGCGGGCGAGCTCCTCGGTGATCAGCGCCCTGGCGGCGAAGGCGTCGCCGAGCTGGCGGGCCAGCCCGACCGCCCACGGGCGCCACGGGAAGAGCACCGGGTTGCGCCAGCCCGCGGACTCCAGCTCACGGCCGCAGGCGAGGACGGTGTCCAGGGCGGCGGACGGGTCGCCGCGGTGCGCCTGCTGACGGGCGCGCAGCAGTCCGAGCATCGCCGCGGGGGCCGCGCCGGTGGGCCAGCGCCGGTCCGCGTCGGCCAGCACCTTGGTGCCGAGCGGCAGGTCACGGGCCGCGAGCGCGACTGCGGCGAGGGCCGCCGTGGCGAGGCCGTCGCCCTCGGGCCCACCGGCCTCGGCACGCAGCCGGGCGCGCTCGGCGTGCTCCCGCGCGAGGCCGAGCCGGCCACGGGCGAGGTGGACGAGGGCCTGCTCGGCGTGGCCCGGCGCGGAGTCCTCGGCCGGACCGGCCGGATGCCGCCCCCGCTCGCCCGCCGAGAGCCAGGACTCCAGCGCTCCCGGGGCGTCCGCGCCGACCAGCGTGGTCACCAGCAGCGGCACGACGGAGTGCGGGCTGCGGACGGTGGCCGGCTCGCGTTCGAGGATCCGCTCGGCCAGCCCGGCCAGTTCGCCGGCCGGACGGCCCGCGCCGAGCGTGGCCGCGTGCAGGAGGACCGCCAGCAGTTCGCGCTCGCCGCGCGAGCACACCGCCGGCTCCATGACGCCGAGGCGGCCGATGGAGTCGGCGAGCCGGGCGGGGTCGCGGCAGTCCGCGTGGCGCAGCCGGGCCTCCAGTCGCAGCGCGGCCTCGCGGGCGGCGCCGTCGAGGGTGTCCGGGTCGCCGAGCTCGCCGGCGACCCGGCGCAGCAGGGCGGCCGAAGCCGGGCTGGCGGCGCGCAGGAAGTTGGCCGGCAGCTGGAGCGCGGCGGCGGCGCGCTCCCGGGCGGTGGCGAGCAGCGGGATCGCCTGGGCGATGTGCCGCTCACACGCGGCCCGGTCGAAGGGCCGCTCGGCGACGGCCAGTTCGACCAGCAGGCGGGCGCGCTCGGGATCGCCGTCGGGGACGTCCAGCAGCGCGCGGCGCAGGTAGCGGGCGGCCAGGACGGCTTCCCCGCGGCGCAGCGCGGTGTCGGCGGCGCCGCGCAGGACCGCGCCCGACCACGGGTGCCGGGAGGCGGCGACGGCCATCAGCTGCGCCGCGACCTCCTCGGCCGGACGCCCCGCGTCGTACAGGACGGCGGCGGCGCCCTCGTGACGGCGCTGGCGCTCCCCGGCGCTCATCGAGGCCTCGACGGCGTCCCGGACGACGGGGTGGACGAAGGCGGCGCGGTGCGGGTCGGGCAGCAGGCCGAGGTGGTGCAGGGCTCGCAGGGCGGCGGCGCAGCCGACCGGGTCCAGGCCGGCGAGGCGCCCGGCGGGCGCGGTGTCGCCGGGCTCGCCGAGGGTGGCGATCGCGGCGGCGAGGTCACGCACGGGCGTGCTCTGGGTGCGCAGGCAGGTCACGATGCGGTCGCGCAGGCGTCCGGGGCGCAGGGTGCGGGCGGTCTCGGCGTGGGCGGCGGTCGGGCGGGCGGTGGAGGCGGCGAGGACGTCGAGCAGGGAGACCAGGAAGAGCGGGTTTCCGGCGGCGGCCCGGTGGCAGGCGTCGGCGAACTCGGCCTCGGCGAACTCGGCGTCGGCGAACTCAGCGTCGGCGAACTCAGCGTCGGCGGTGGCTTGCGCTCTGGCGGGATCCGCTTCCGCGGTGTCCGGGTGGGCCGGGTCGGTGAAGCGGTCGCGGACCAGGGCCCGGGTGGCGGTGGGCGACAGCGCCGTGAGCCGCAGTTCGCGCGCGGTGTCGGCCACCTCGCGGACCAGCGGGTGCCACGAGCCCTCATCGCCGTCGCGCAGCGTGCAGACCACGACGACGCGCAGGCCCTCGAGGCGGGCGGTGAGGTGGGCCAGCCAGCGCAGCGACGGGCCGTCGGCCCACTGGAGGTCGTCGACGAGCAGCAACAGGGGCGTGTCGGCGCTGAGTTCGGCGAGCAGGCGGCGCAGGTCGGCGAGGACGGTGGCGGCCGGCCCGGCGCCGGCGGGGTCCTGCGCACCGAGGACGTGATCGTCGAGGACCGTGCGGGCCGCCCCGGCGCGAGCGAGCCACCGCTCCCGGGCGTCGGCGGGCAGGACGGTGAGGAGGCTGTCGAACAGCTGGCGGACGACACCGAACGCGAAGTCCTGCTCCATCGGGGCGGCGTCCGCCCGCAGGACGCGCACGCGGAGCCCGTCGGCCCGGCCGGGCAGCGCGCGCAGTAAGGCCGAGCGTCCGATGCCGAACGGACCGGTGAGCAGCAGGTGCGACGAGCGGCCCCCGTCGGCGTCGCACAGGGCCCGGCGTACCGCGGCGAGTTCGGTGTCCCGGTCGTGGAGCATCGTTCAGTGTCCTTCCATGGCCAGGACCAGCGCCCGCAGTTCGGGGCGGCCGTGGATGCCGAGCTTGGCGTAGGCCCGTTTGAGCCGGAGTTCGACGGCGCGGCTGGAGACGGCCAGCAGCGCGGCGATGTCCCGGTTGCTGTGGCCCCGGCCCGCCAGTTCGGCGGTGTGCCGCTCGGTGGGCGTGAGGCTGTCCCAGCGCGGGTCAGCGGGGTGGACGACGCGGTGGTCCAGGGTCCCGGCCAGGTCGCGGGCGCGGGACGCCATCGGGCCGGCCGGGTGCCTCGCCGTCAGCACGCAGAGCTCGGCGAGGGAACGCTCGGCGGCATGCCGGTCGCCGCCCTCGGCGAGCTCGACGGCGGCGAGCTCGGCGAGCGCCCGAACGTAGCCGGGGCCGGCCGCGCCGGAGCGCAGCGCGTCCGTGGCGGCCGAGCGGATCCCGGCCAGCCGGCCGGGCCGGTCCGCCACCCGCTGGGCGCTCAGCTCGGCCCAGCCGATCGCGATCGGGGCGCCCCAGCGGCGGGCCAGCCGCAGCTCCTGCTCGCTCAGGCGGACGGCCTCGTCCGGATCGCCCAGGGCGTGGTGGGCCAGTGCCGCGACCGAACGCCACGGCAGCAGCGCCGGGTTGAGCCGGTGCCGGCTGAGCAGCCGTCGGCCGCACTCCCGCAGGAGCTCGACGGCCTCGGCCGGGCGGCCCGAACCGAGCGCGACGGTGGCCCGCGCGAACAGCAGGTGCGCCCAGTGCTCGCTCGCCTCGGCTCCCGCGGGCAGCGCAGCCACCGCCCGTTCGCGGGCACGCTCGCGGCGGCCGCTCTCGAGGTCGACGAGGATCCCGACGGCACGGAGGTACGGCGCGACGGCGTCGGGCCGGCCGAGCAGGCGCAGCGCCCGCTCGCCCTCGGCGACGTCACGGTCCGCGGGCTCCAACCGGCCGCGCCGCAGGTTGAGTTCGGCCCGGAGGGCGAGTACGTGCGGGGCGGCCAGGCGCAGCCTGTTGCCGGACAGACTGCGTAGGAGACGGTCCAGGCCCGCTTGCGCCTCGTCGTTGGCGTCGGCGAGGCACAGCGTCCGGCAGGCGGCCAGCCACGGCTGGACGAGCGGGCCGTCGCAGGCGTCGTCCCCCGCGGAGCCGGCCGCGGCGAGAGCTGTCCTCGCGAGCGCACCGGCGAGGTCGAGCCGACGGCCGCCGACGGCGAGCTGCCAGGCCCGCACCGCCGCCTGAGCGGGCACCGTCGGACACGCCGGCAGCTGCGGCAGCTCGGGCAGCGGCAGGGCGGACTCGCCGTCGTCGGAAGGGTCGGCGCACCAGAAGAGCGCGAGCAGCTCGTCGTGGTACGGCTCCTCCGGCCGGGGCAGCGTCTCGGCGACGGCCCGCCGCACGACGGTGGCGGCGCCCCCGGTGATCCCGAGGTCGGCGGCGCGGACGCGCAGGGCGGGGGTCGGGGTGGATGGGGTCGTGGGGGTGACGGAGCGGGGGCGGGGGACGGCGTCGGGGGCCGGGGGGTACGGGGGCGAGTCCGCGTCAGTGGCGTGCGGGAGCCCGGAGGTGAGCGCCGGATACGGGTTCGCCTCGGCGGCAGCCGCGTACGAACCCGAGGCGGAGCCGGCGGGGGCAGCGTACGAACCGGCGGCGGAGCCGGCGGGGGCAGCGTACGAACCGGCGGCGGACCCGACGGCGGCGGGGCGGCGGAGGATGGCGTCCAGGGTGTGGTCGCCGGCTTCGGGTTCGGCGATCAGGTGGGTGGCGGCGAGTTCGAGGGTGAGGCGGGCGTGGTCGGCGGGGGCCGGGTGCTCGGCGAGGGCGCGGCCGAGCAGGGCCGCGGCATGCCGCTGGTTCTGGCGCTGGGCGGCGGCCTCGGCCGCGGTCCGCAGGGCCCGGACCGCCCAGGGGTGACCGGCGGGGCCCGCGCCGAGGAGCAGCGCGGCCACCGCGAGGTCGTCCGCGGCGGCCCGGTGGGCCAGTTCCGCCGCCCGGGTGTGCAGCTCGGCGCGCTCGGCCGCCGTCGCCGCGGCCAGGACGCGGGAGCGCATCGCAGGGACGAGCAGCGGCTCGAGGCCGGGGCCGGTGACGACGCCGGGCAGCTCGGCGAGGACGGCGCGCAGCCGGGTCTCGTTCAGGGTGTCGAGGCCGGCGAGGAGGCACGTGAGCGGGAAGTCGAGGAGGTCGCCGCAGACGGCCAGCGCCCGCACCACGGCCACGACCTCGGCGCTCTGCCCGCGCAGCGCCCGCATCAGGTGGTCGCCGGTCACGGTGCCGCCGAGGGCGGCGAGTTCGGGCACCCGGGCGAGGACGGGGTGGTGGCCGTCGCCGGCGAAGCGCCGCAGGATGTCGTCCAGGACCTCGGGGTGTCCGGCGGAGATCCGGCCCGCCGCCGTGACGAACCCCTCCTCCCCCGGTCCGCCGCAGGCCCGCCGAACGGCGCGGGCGACGTCGGTGCCGTCCAGCGGTCCGAGGGCGAGCCGGTGCACGGTGGCCGTGCCGGAGGTCCCGGTCAGCAGGTCGTACCAGTCGGGGTCGGGTGTTCCGAGGCGGCTGCCGCCGCACAGGAGGACGAGCGGGACGCCGGCCCAGCGCCGGGACAGCGCGCCCAGCCAGTGCAGGGAGCCGGCGTCGAGCCACTGGGCGTCCTCCAGGGCGAGGACGGTCGGCCGCGCCCTGGCGGCGGCCAGCACCTCGGCGAGGCCGGCGAGCGGACCGGCAAGGGGGCGGTCGTGCGGTCCGTCGAGGGAGCCGAGCCACTGGGCGACGGCCCCGAGGGCCAGTGCGGACTCGGCGTGGGCGGCGCGGGCCCGCAGGACCCGCAGCCCGGCCCGCTCCGCGCGGGTGGCGCCCCACCGGACCAGCGCGTTCTGCCCGTAGCCGGGGGCACCGGTGACGGCCAGGACGACCGGGCGGGCGGCGGCCGTGGCGGGAGCGAAGGCCTCGTCGAGGACGGAGGCGAGGAAGGCCCGCTCGCGCTGCCGCCCGCTCGCGTCCCACGTCCCGGGTCCGGTACCGGAGCGTGCGGGAGCGGCGTCGGGAGCGGGTGCCGGGAGGGCGGCCCCGGTTCTCTCCGACCGATCGGCGAAGCGCGTGTCCTCAGCGGCCTCGCCCTGGGGCGGCACCCGGGGTTCGTCCGGGGTCCCGGGCCTGGCCGGCCGGGCGTCCAACGGGGTCGCCGTGGGGTCGCAGGTCTCGCCCCACGGGCTCACAGGAACGTCGTTCATCCAGCTCACCCGGGTCTCGGGCTCCCTTGCCGTATGAGGTGCGCCGGGTCGGCGCGGTGTGGACGTGGTGGTCGTCAGCCGGTCGGCCCGCCGGCCGGGGGCGGTTCTTCGGCGGCCCGGACGGTGCCGCGGCGGGCGCCGCCCAGGGCGGGTGCGAGTCCGTCCCGGCGGGTGACGCCGAGTTTGCGGTAGACGCTGGTCAGGTGGGACTCGACGGTGCGCACGGTGACGAAGAGGGCGCTGGCGATCTGCCGGTTGCTCGCGCCGTCGACGGCGAGGCCGGCGACTCTGAGTTCGGCGCCGGTGAGCAGGTCGGCGGCGGAGGTGGCGACTTCGGGCATGCGGCCGCCGGCGGTGATCAGCAGGCGGCGCGCGGCCCTGGCGAGGGCGAGGGCGCCGCAGCCGCCGGCGAGGGCGGTGGCGGCCCGCAGGTGTTCGCGGGCGCCGGCCGGGTCGCCCGCGAGGAGGAGGGCGCGGCCGAGGCTGAACCCGGCCCGTGCGTGCTCGGCCCGGGCGGGCGAGGCGGCGAGGAGGTGGACGGCCTCGGCGAGGCGCTCGAGGCCGGCCCGGCCGGGGGTGACGGCGCCCTCGGCGAGGGCGGCGAGGCCGAGGGCGCGCGCGGTGCCCCAGCGGGCGGCGAGTTCGGCGCCGTGCTCGGCGAGGGCGCGGCCCTCGGTGGGGCGACGGACGGCGGCGAGGACGAGGCAGGAGTCGGCCCACCAGGGCGCGAAGACGGGGTTGGTGACGCCCGCTTCGTGCTGGACGCGGCCGCAGGCCCGCAGCAGTCGAAGGGCCTCGTCGGCGTCCCCGTAGGCCCAGCGGGCGCGGCCGCGGGCGAGCAGGTAGAGCTGCTCCTCCAAGCCGGTGCCGCCGGCTTCGGAGCGGTCGGCGCCGGCCAGCAGCGCCTCCGCCCGCTGCGCCTCGCCGCGGTCGACGAGGATGGCGGCGAGGACGGCGCGGGGGGCCGTCAGGCAGGCGTCCGAGCCGGCCGCCCCGAAGTCGTCGATGGCGGCTCGGACGGTCGCCTCGGCTTCGGCGACGGCGCCGGCGCGGTGCAGCACGAGGGCGCGGCCGGTGCGGGCGAGGGTGCCGGCCCACGGACCGGCACCGCGTACGGCGCGGTCGAGGGCGGCGGTCGCGGCGTCCGTCTCGTCGGCGAGGGCGAGCGCGGCCGCGGCGGTGATCAGCGGCCAGCCGGGGCAGGAGGGGCCGGCGGCGGCGACGGCGCGGCGGGCGGCCGCGACGGCGAGTTCGCGGGAGTGCCCGGCGAGGGCGGCGCGCAGGCCTGCGAGGGCCTGTTCCCGGACGTTGGCGGCGTCGTCGCGGGCCACGGTGAAGGCGGTGGCGCCGGGCACGGGGACGGTGGCCACGGCCGCCGCCCGGCTGCGCCCGGTGACGAGCAGGGCGGTGCGGACCTGCCAGCGCAGGCGGGGGCCCCAGCTGCCGTCCGGTCCGTCGAGGGCCCGTTCGAGGGCCTCGGCGAGTTCGGCCCGGTGGGTCGGCGTGAGCGGTACGGCGAGGCAGGCCATGGCGCACTCGACGGCGATCCGGGCCCGGTCGGCGGGGTCGGCGGCCAGGGCGAGGGCGGCGCGGAACATCGGGACGGCGGCGAGCGGGTCGGTCTGGGCGAGGGCGACGGCCAGGCGCAGGCGCAGGCGGTCGTCCTCGGGGGTGGTGTCCAGGGCGCGGTGGAGGTAGCCGGCGGCGAGGGCGAAGGCACCCCGCTGCTCGGCGGCGGTGGCGGCGTCGCACAGGACGGCGGCCATCCACGGCTGCGGGATGCCGGGGACCTCCATCAGGTGTCGGGCGACCTGTTCGGCCGGGCAGCCCGCGTCGCTGAGTAACAGGGCTGCCCTGGCGTGCAGTTCGGCGATCCCACGGCCGTCGCCCGGGGGGAGGAGGGCGGTGCGCGCGGCCGGGTGGACGTCGTCGTCGGGGCCGAGCGCGCCGCACTGCCGCAGCATCGCGACGGTCTCGTCGGCGCGGGGACCGGGGACGCCGGCGAGGGCGGCGACGAGGTCGGTGCGGGCGGTGCCGAGCACCGCGATGGCGGCCGCGGCGGCGCGGACGGTCGCGGGTGCGGCGTCGAGCGCGGCGCGCACGGCGCGGGCGAGGGTGCGGGCGCCGAGTTCGGCGACGCGGTCGGCGCCGGCGGTGTCCGGTCCGTGGCCGAGGGCGGCCAGTTCGTCGAGGACGTGGAGGGTGGTGCGCGGGTTGCCGCCGCACACCCCGGCGAGGCGGTCGACGAACGCGGGCTCGACCTCGGCGGGCGACCAGCGGCCGACGAGCCCGGCGACGGCGGTGCGGTCGAGCGGGGCGAGCGGCAACTGGCTGACGAACGGATCGGTGGTGAGGTCGAGCCAGGCCGCGGGGGCGGCCGGGCGGGCGCCGTCGCGGCGGGCGAGGGCGACGAGCAGCGGGAGCCCGGCCGAGCGCCGGAGCAGGAAGTCCAGCCAGCGCAGGGTGTGTTCGTCGCAGGCCTCGGCGTCGTCGAGGGCGAGGACGAGCGGACGGTCCGTCATGAGGCGTGCCGCGGAGCGGTAGAGGGCGTGGAAGACCGGGCAGGCGTCCGCGGGGTCGAAGGCACGGGTGTCCATCGGTCCGGGCAGGTGTGCGGCCAGGGCCTCGCCGCCCGATGTCCCGTCACCTGAGGGGGTGCCACCCGCGGCGAACAGGGCGCGCAGGCCCGAGTAGCCCGTGCCGTCGGGCCGTTCGCCGTGCAGGACGAGCGCGCCGTGCCGGGCGGATTCCGCCCGCAGCTCGGCGAGCAGCCGGGTTTTCCCGATTCCGGCCGGGCCGGTCAGGACGACGCAGCCGGCGTTCCCGCGGCGGCCGGCCCCGGCGTGTCCGGAAAGCGCCGCCAGTTCACCTGCGCGACCGATAATGTTCCCCTGGTCGGGAATTCCTGCCGTAGGCAGCACGGAACCTTCAACCCCCAAGCGCGGACGATACCGCTATTCCGACACCACGCCCGGACCGCAGGACAATTGCGGTTGACAGGTGCAACAGTACCCCGGGTCATACGATCAAATATGTATGGGACCCGTCAAGAACGGCACGGGTGCCCGAACGACTTCCGGCCGCGGCGGCGCCGTCGCGCCGTCCCTGCCGGTGGCCGTCCTCCCCCTCGGCCCACGGCCGCGTCCCCCAAGGAATGTTGAAGCTCCCGTTGGTTTGTCTTTACCACCGGGCCCCGGCCCAAACCCGCGCACACCCGGACGATCGGGCCGGGCCGCGGGCCGGCCCGGGGCAGGACTAAGGAATTCCCGGCGCGGGGCGTGAGACCAAGGTGGGGTGCACCCCAGCCGTCCCGCCCCGAGGGAGTCCGATGACCGCCCCGCAGCGTCCGATCCTGTTCGTCAGCCTGCCGGAGAGCGGACTGCTCAACCCGCTGCTGGTGCTGGCCGGTGAGCTGGCCCGCCGGGGCGTGCCGGATCTCTGGTTCGCCACCGACGAGCCCCGGCGCGCCGACGTGCTGGCCCTCGCCGACGAGTCGGCGGTGGAGTTCGCCTCGCTCGGCGAGGTGTTCTCCGAGCTGTCCGCCGTCAGCTGGAGCGACGAGGTCTACCGCGAGGTGACCCAGCCGGACCGCTTCCGCGCCCACCGGGCCGTCATCCACCAGTCCTACCGGCCCGATCTGCAGGCCGAGAAATACCGCCGGCTCGCGGCCGTGGTCGACAAGTGCAATCCGGCCCTGATGGTCATCGACTGCGTCAGCTCCTTCGCCATCGACCTCGCCCTGACCCGGGGCATACCGTTCGTACTCAGCGTACCGTTCCTGCCCAGCAATGTGCTCACCTCGCACAGCCCATTCGGCAGCTCGTACACGCCCAAGGATTTCCCCGTCCCGCATTCCGGCCTGCCGTACCCGATGAGTTTCGGCCAGCGCCTGGCCAACCGGCTGTTCAAGCTGCGCACGCTCGCGCTCTTCTTCAACCCGGCCATGGGGAAGGTGCTTTCCGAGGACGCCCGGCTGCGCAAGGAACTCGGGCTGCCCAAGCCCAGCCCGATGACCCGGATCGACCGGGCCGAAATGGTCCTGTGCAATTCCGTGCGGGAGCTCGACTACCCGTTCGAGGTGCCGGAGAAGGTCAAGCTGGTCGGCGCGATGGTGCCGCCGCTGCCGGAGTCCACGCGGGCCGCGGACGACACCGGCGTGATGGACTGGCTCGACGCGCAGTCCTCGGTCGTCTACATGGGTTTCGGCACGATCACCCGGCTGACCCGGCCCCAGGTGGCCGCGCTCGTCGAGGTGGCCCGCCGGTTGGACGGACGCCACCAGGTGCTGTGGCGGCTGCCGGCCGAGCAGCAGCACCTGCTCCCGCCGCAGGACCGACTCCCGGGCAACCTGCGGATCGAGAGCTGGCTGCCGTCCCAGCTGGACGTGCTGGCGCACCCCAAGGTCGGGGTGTTCTTCACCCACGGCGGCGGCAACGGCTTCCACGAGGGCGTGTACTTCGGCAAGCCGCTCGTGGTGCGTCCGCTGTGGGTGGACTGCTACGACCAGGCCGTCCGCGGCCGGGACTTCGGGATCAGCCTGACCCTGGACCGCCCGCAGGACCTCGACCCGGCCGATGTCGTCGACAAGCTCACCCGTGTGCTCGGCGACGGTTCCTTCCGCGAGCGCGCCGAGCGCATCGGCGCCCTGCAGCGCGCCGCCGGCGGCCGCACGACCGCGGCGGACCTGCTGCTCGGCCTTCCCGCCCTCGCCTGACCCCCTCTGCAACGCCCGTCCCGCGCACCCCCCGACCCACTCCCGAGCGAGGACCCCTTCATGCCCTTCACCATCCCCGTGTCCCGGCCCAGCCTGGACGGGCGCGAGCTGGAGTACGTCACGAGCACGATCGGCGACGGCTGGATCTCCTCCCAGGGCCCGTACGTCCGGCGCTTCGAGCGGGCCTTCGCCGACTACAACGGCTCCGCCCACGGCGTGGCCTGTTCCTCCGGCACGGCGGCGCTCACGCTGGCGCTGCGTGCCCTCGGCGTGGGCCCCGGCGACGAGGTGATCGTCCCCGAGTTCACGATGATCGCCACCGCCTGGGCGGTCACCTACACCGGCGCGACCCCGGTGTTCGTCGACTGCGCGGACGACCTGAACATCGACGTCGCGCGGATCGAGGAGAAGATCACCCCGCGCACCAAGGTGATCATGCCGGTGCACGTCTACGGCCGGCGCTGCGACATGGCGGCCGTCCTGGACATCGCGCACCAGTACAACCTGCGCGTCGTCGAGGACTCGGCCGAGGCCCACGGCATCCGCCCCACCGGCGACATCGCGTGCTACTCGCTGTTCGCCAACAAGATCATCACGGCCGGCGAGGGCGGCATCTGCCTCACCGACGACCCCCGCCTGGCCGCCCAGCTGGACCACCTGCGCGCCATGGCCTTCACCACCGACCACAGCTTCGTCCACAAGAAGCTCGCCTACAACTTCCGCATGACGGCCATGCAGGCCGCCGTCGCCCTCGCCCAGACCGAGCGCCTCGACGCGATCCTCGCCACCCGACGCGAGATCGAGCAGCGCTACGACCAGGGCCTCAAGGACGTCCCCGGGATCACCCTCATGCCGCCCCGCGACGTGCTGTGGATGTACGACCTGCGGGCCGAACGCCGCGCCGAGCTGCGCGAGTTCCTCGCCGCCGAGGGGATCGAGACCCGGCTGTTCTTCCAGCCGATGAGCCGTCAGCCCGGCTACGCCGACCCGGCCTGGCCCGGCCTCAACGCGGCCCGCTTCGCCGCCGACGGCCTCTACCTGCCCACCTACACCGACCTGACCCCCGCCGACCAGGACCGCGTGATCGGCGCGGTCCGCGCGTTCTACGGCGCGTCCTGAACCGGCCCGCCGGAGGAGATCCGAACCCATGACGCCCGACACCGCGCCGCCCGACCACGTGACGGGGGGCACCACGAGCACCGAACCGCCGGTGGTCGACTTCCCGCTGCGCGTGCCCGGCGAGTCCTTCCCCCCGCCGCGCTACCAGGACTACCGGGACCGGCCGGGCCTGGTGGTCTCCTACCTGCCGAACGGCCGCAAGGTCTGGCTCGTCACCCGCCACGAGGACGTCCGCTCCGTCCTCACCAACAAGAAGATCAGCTCCAACCCGGACCACCCCGGCTTCCCGAACGTCAGCGAGACGATGGGCGTGCCCCGCCAGGAGCAGATCCCCGGCTGGTTCGTCGGCCTCGACTCGCCCGAGCACGACCGCTTCCGCAAGGCGCTCATCCCGGAGTTCACCGTCCGGCGGGTGCGCGAACTGCGGCCCGCGGTCGAGCAGACCGTCGACCGGTGCATCGACGCGATGCTGGCGGCGGGCGACCAGGCCGACCTGGTGGCCGACTTCGCGCTGCCCGTCCCCTCGCTCGTCATCTCCGCCCTGCTCGGCGTGCCGCCGGTGGACCGGGACTTCTTCGAGTCCCGCACCCGCACCCTGGTCGCGATCCAGGCCTCCACCGACCAGCAGCGCGACACCGCCTCGCGCGAACTGCTGCGCTACATCAACCGGCTGGTGGCGATCAAGCAGAAGTGGCCCGGCGACGACCTGATCAGCCGGCTGCTGGCGACCGGCGCGATCGAGCCCCACGAGATGTCCGGCGTGCTGATGCTGCTGCTCATCGCCGGGCACGAGACGACGGCCAACAACATCGCGCTCGGCGTGGTCACGCTGCTCCAGCACCCCGAGTGGATCGGCGACGACCGCGTGGTGGAGGAGACGCTGCGCTTCCACTCGGTGGCCGACCTCGTCTCCCTGCGGGTCGCGGTCGAGGACGTCGAGATCTCCGGGCAACTGGTGCGGGCCGGCGAGGGCATCGTGCCGCTGGTGGCCGCCGCCAACCACGACGCGAAGGCCTTCTCCTGCCCGTACGCGTTCGACCCCTCCCGCACCGAGCGCCACCACGTCGCCTTCGGCTACGGCGTCCACCAGTGCCTGGGCCAGAACCTGGTCCGCATCGAGATGGAGATCGCCTACCGCCGGCTCTTCGAGCGCATCCCGGGCCTGCGCCTCGCGGTGCCCGTCGAGGAGCTGCCGCTCAAGTACGACGGCGTGCTCTGCGGCCTGCACGCGCTGCCGGTCCGCTGGTAGCGCCTCCCACCAGACCCGTCCCAGGAGACACCATCATGCGCATCACCGTCGACACCGACCGCTGCGTCGGCGCGGGCCAGTGCGTGCTCAACGCCCCGGCCGTGTTCGACCAGGACGACGACGGCGTGGTCGAGATCCAGGACCCCGCCGTCACCCCCGAGGACCGCGACGCGGTCGACACCGCCGCCACGCTCTGCCCGTCCGGCGCCATCACCGTCCACCGGGGCTGATCCCCACCCCGCGATGGGCCCGAAGACGAGCCCGTTGACGAGCCCGCTGACGGGCCCGACGAGAGGACCGACCCCCATGACCAGTCCCGGCACGGCGAGCACGCTGTGGCTGCGCCGCTTCCACCCCGGCGAGGGCCGCGCGGTACGGCTGGTGTGCTTCCCGCACGCCGGCGGCTCCGCGAGCTTCTTCCACCCCGTCTCCACGGCCCTGTCCGCCGAGGCCGAGGTGATCGCCCTCCAGTACCCCGGCCGGCAGGACCGCCGCCTGGAGCCCTGCGTCGAGGACATCGCGACCCTCGCCGACCGGATCACCGACGAACTGCTCACCCTCGACGACCGGCCCACCGTGTACTTCGGCCACAGCATGGGCGCCGTCCTCGCGTTCGAGACCGCGTGGCGGCTGGAACAGAAGGGCACCCACGCGCCCGGGGCGGTGATCGCCTCCGGCCGCCGCGCGCCCTCCACCACCCGCACCGAGACGGTGCACCGGCAGGACGACAACGGCGTCATCGCCGAGCTCAAGCTGCTCAACGGCACCAACGCCCAGCTGCTCGGCGACGAGGAGATCCTGCGGATGGCGATGCCGGCGATCCGCGCCGACTACCGCGCCATCGAGCGCTACACCTGCGGGACCGACCGCGTGCTCGGCTGCCCGGTCGTCGCGCTCACCGGCGACGCCGACCCGCGCACCACCATCGCCGAGGCCCGCGCCTGGCAGGCCCACACCGCCGGTGACTTCCGCCTCCAGGTCCTGCCCGGCGGCCACTTCTTCCTCGCCGACCAGCAGGCGGCGGTGCTCCGGGAGATCTCCGCCGAACTCGCCGCGCTCCGCTGACGGACCGCCGGCCCGGACAAGGACCCCTGATGCGCACACTCCTGGTCGACAACTACGACTCCTTCACCTACAACCTCTTCCACTACCTCGCCGAGGCCAACGGCCGGGAGCCGGAGGTCATCAGCAACGACGACCCGGCGTTCCGGCCCGAGCTGCTCGACGCGTTCGACAACGTCGTGCTCTCCCCCGGCCCCGGCACCCCGCACAACCCCGCCGACTTCGGCCACTGCGCCGGCATAGCCCGCGAGGGCCGGCTGCCCGTCCTCGGCGTCTGCCTCGGCCACCAGGGCCTCGCCCTCGCGCACGGCGCCACCGTGGGCCGGGCGCCCGCACCCCGGCACGGGCGGACCTCGGCCGTGCGGCACACCGGCACCGGGCTCTTCCACCACCTGCCGAACCCGCTGGAGGTCGTCCGCTACCACTCGCTCGCGGTCACCTCCCTCGCACCCGCGCTCGAACCGATCGCGTGGGCCACCGACGACGGCGTGGTGATGGCCCTGCGGCACCGGGAACTGCCCATGTGGGGCGTACAGTTCCACCCCGAGTCGATCGGCACCGAGGCCGGCAAGCGGCTGCTGTCCAACTTCCGCGACCTCACCGAGCAACACGGTCGCCGCCGCCGCACCACCACCGCGCCGCGGCCGGCCTCGGCCGTGAAAACCGGGCCACGACCGGCCACGCGCCGCCTGGCGGTCCTGACCCGGCAGGTCGAGACCGCGTGGGACGCCGAGACCGTCTTCGACCGCGTCTTCCGCACCGGCAGCCACCCGTTCTGGCTCGACAGCAGCCTCGCCGGCGGCCGCCTCGGGCACGTCTCCGCGATGGGCAACGCCGCCGGGCCGCTCGCCCGCGTCGCCACCGCCGACGTCCAGGACGGCACCGTCACCGTGACCGCGGGCGACACCGCGCAGGTCGTCGAGGGCGAGTTCCTGGCCTGGCTGGACGACGACCTGCGCACGCTCGACGTCGACGTGCCCGAGCTGCCCTTCGACTTCGCGCTCGGCTGGGTCGGCTGCCTCGGCTACGAGCTCAAGGCCGAGTGCGGCGGCGACCGCGTCCACCGCTCGCCCGACCCCGACGCCGTCATGGTCTTCGCCGACCGCGCCGTCGTCGTCGACCACCACACCGGCGCCGCCCACCTGCTCGCCCTCACCGAGGACGGCCACGACGACGACGCCCTCGCCTGGCTGGACGGCACCGCCGCCCTGCTCACCGCGCCCGCCCCGCACACCGATCCGCCCGCGCACACGCCGCCCGGCGAGGACGCCCGGCTGCGGCTGCGCCACCCCCGCGACGCCTACCTCAAGCTCATCGACGCGTGCCAGGACGAGATCGCGGCCGGCGAGACCTACGAGGTCTGCCTCACCAACATGATCGACGCCCCCACCGACCTCGACCCCTGGCAGGCCTACCGCGCCCTGCGGCGGATCAGCCCGGCCCCGTTCGCCGCCTTCCTCTCCTTCGGCGACCTCGCCGTGCTCAGCTCCTCCCCCGAGCGCTTCCTGCGGATCGGCCCGGACGGCCTCATGGAGTCCAAGCCCATCAAGGGCACCCGGCCGCGCGGCGCCACCCGCGAGGAGGACGCCCTGCTCGTCGCCGACCTCGCCGGCAGCGAGAAGGACCGGGCCGAGAACCTCATGGTCGTCGACCTCGTGCGCCACGACCTCGGGCGCTGCGCCCGGACCGGTTCCGTCGTCGCCGACCCGCTGTTCGCCGTCGAGACGTACGCCACCGTGCACCAGCTCGTCAGCACCGTGCGGGCCCGGCTGCGCCCCGAGTGCAGCGCCGTCGACGGCGTCCGCTCGGCGTTCCCCGGCGGCTCGATGACCGGCACACCGAAGCTGCGCACGATGCAGATCATCGACCGGCTGGAGAACGGGCCGCGCGGCATCTACTCGGGCGCGATCGGCTACTTCTCGCTCAGCGGCGCCGCCGACCTCAGCATCGTGATCCGCACCGCCGTGCTCAGCGGCGGGCGGCTGCGCTACGGGGTCGGCGGGGCGATCATCGCGCTGTCCGACGCCGAGGGCGAGTTCGACGAGACGGTGGTCAAGGCCCGCCCGCTGCTCGCGCTGCTCGACACCGCGCTCCCGCTGCGCAACCCGCCGGCCACCGCGCGCCGGCGCCGTCCGTCCAAGGCCTTCCCAGCCGTCTCGGGCTGAGAGCCCTCCCCGCAATTCGGGCTGGGCGGGCCGGGAGCCCTCCCCGCGATCCCGGCCGGGGACGGCCGCCGCAGCCGCCCAGCGACCCCGTCAGGAGCCAAGGTGTCCGTCCACAGCGATGACTACGCGATCGATCCGGCCGCCGGCTCCCCCGGGGCGCTGGGCGGCCACACCCTGCCCGCCGTGTTCGCGGCGGCGGTGCGCCGCGCGCCGGACGCCGTCGCCCTGGTCGACGGCGAGCGGGAGCTGACCTGGCGCCAGTGGGCGGACGAGTCCGCCGCGCTGGCCCGGGCCCTCCAGGAGCTGGGCGTCGCACCGGGCGACGTCGTCGCCGTCCAGCTGCCCAACTGCCGGGAGTACCAGACAGCGCACGTCGCCATCGCCACCGCGGGTGCCGTCCTCCTGCCCGTCCACGCCGGGCACGGCGCCGCCGACGTGCGGGCGCTGCTGGCCCGGGTGGACCCGGTGGCCGTGCTGCTCCCGGCGGAGGCCTCGGCCACCGCGTCGGACCTCCTGGCCGCCGTGCCGTCCCTGCGGGCGGTGCTGGTCGGCGGGGGCGGGGCCGTGGCGTCGGCCGGCGTCCACGCGCTGGACGGGCTCCTCGCCCAGTGGGCGGGCCACGCTCCGCACCCCGTCGAGGTACGGCCCGAGGACCCGCTCGTCCTGATCCCGTCCTCCGGCACCACCTCGGCCCGGCCCAAGATCTGCCTGCACAGCCACGAGGGGCTGCTCTCCAACACGGCGTCCGTCGCCGAGGAGGGCGGCCCGGCCTTCGCCGACGCCATCCTGACGGCCTGCCCGCTCACCCACCTCTTCGGCCTGCAGTCGCTGCACACCGCGCTGTTCCGCGCCTGCCGGCAGGTGCTCCTGCGCGGCTGGGACCCGGAGCGCTTCCTCGCCCTCGCCCGCGCCACCGCGCCGAGCGCCGTCTTCGCCGTCCCGGCGCAGCTCCACGACGTCGTCGCCGCCCTCGCCCGCAGCGGGCAGCCGGCCGGTTTCCGGCCGCACGAGGTGCGCACCGCCGGCGCGGCGATCCCCGCCGCGCTGGCCGCCGACGTCCGCACGGTGCTCGGCGGCGAACTCGTCGTCGTCTGGGGCATGTCCGAACTGGGCACCGGCACCCGGACCTCCGCCACCGACCCGGTCGGCGCCGCCGTGCGCAGCGTCGGCCGGCCCACCAGCGGGGCGCGCGTGCGGGTCGTCGGCGAGGACGGGCGAGGACTGCCGCCGGGCGAACCGGGCGAACTCCAGTACCGCAGCCCGAGCATGTTCCGCGGTTACTACCGCGAGCCCGACCTCACCGCCGCCGCCGTCACGCCGGACGGCTGGCTGCGCACGGGCGACCGGGCGAGCCTCGGGGCGGACGGGCTGCTGCGCTTCCACGGGCGCGCTGCCGAGCTGATCAACGTGGGCGGGCGGAAGTTCGACGCGACCGAGGTCCAGGAGCTGCTGGCGGCGATGCCGGGCATCGGCCCGCTCGCCGTCGTCGGGCGGGCGGACGCGCGGCTCGGCGAGATCCCGTGCCTGGTGCTGACCCGCGCGGCGGACCCGGCGATCGGGCTGCGGGCGGTGACCGGCTTCCTGCGGGAGCGGGAGGTCGCCGACTACAAGGTGCCGCTGGAACTGGTGACCGTCGACGACCTCCCGCGCACCCCCGCCGGGAAGCTGCACCGGCGGTCGTTGGAGGAGCTGGTGGCCGGTGAGGCGGTCGTTCCGGCTTCACGCTCGCTCGATGACGGCGACGCGCTCGACGACGTCGACGCGGTGGACTACGGCGACGCGCTTGACCTCGTGCGCTCGTGCGCGGCCGAGGTCATGGACCGCGGCCCGGAGGACGAGCCGATCGGCGCCGACACCGCGTTCCGCGCGTACGGGCTGGACTCCGTGCGCACCATCCGGCTGCGCAACCTGCTGGCGGAGGCGACCGGCCGTCCCCTGCCGGTGAGCCTCGGCTTCGACCACCCGACTCCGTCGGCCGTCGCCGCGTTGTTGTCGGGCGCGCCGTCGGCCCGGCCGGACGAGGACCCGTACCAGGCTTCCGGGGAACCCATCGCGATCGTCGGCATGGCCTGCCGCCTGCCGGGCGGGGTCTCCTCCCCCGACGACCTCTGGGCGCTCGTCGCCGACGGCACCCACACCGACTCCGCGTTCCCCGCCGACCGCGGCTGGGACCTCGACGGCCTCTTCCACGAGGACCCCGAACACCCCGGGACGTCCTACGTCCGCCGGGGCGGGTTCCTGGACGGCGCGGGCCGGTTCGACGCCGCCTTCTTCGGCTTCTCCCCGCGCGAGGCCCTGGCCGCCGACCCGCAGCAGCGGCTGCTCCTGGAGACCGCCTGGGAAGCGCTGGAGCACGCCGGGATCGACCCGACCGGGCTGCGTGGCAGCCGCACCGGCGTCTTCACCGGGGCGATGTACCACGACTACGGTGTGGGCGCTCCGGCGGAGTTGGATGGCCTGCTCGGGATCGGCACCGCCGGCAGCGCGCTGGCCGGGCGGATCTCGTACTGCTTCGGCCTGGAGGGCCCGGCGCTCACCGTCGACACCGCGTGCTCCTCGTCGCTCGTCGCCCTGCACCTCGCGTGCCGGTCACTGCGCTCGGGCGAGTCCTCGCTCGCGCTGGCCGGCGGCGTCGCGGTGATGGCCACACCGACGTCGTTCGTCGAGTTCTCCCGGCTGCGCGGCCTCGCTGCCGACGGCCGCTGCAAGTCCTTCTCGGACGACGCCGACGGCGCCGCGTGGGCGGAGGGCGTGGGCCTGCTCGTGCTGGAGCGGTTGAGCGACGCGCGCCGCAACGGGCACCCGGTGCTCACCGTCGTCCGCGGCTCGGCCGTCAACCAGGACGGCGCCTCGAACGGCATCACCGCGCCCAACGGGCCCGCGCAGCAGCGCGTCATCCGCCGCGCACTCGCCGACGCAGGACTCACCCCCGGCGACGTCGACGCCGTCGAGGCGCACGGCACCGGGACCTCGCTCGGCGACCCGATCGAGGCGCAGGCGCTCCTGGCCGTCCACGGCGGCGCACGCCCGGCGGACCGGCCGCTGTGGCTGGGGTCCGTCAAGTCGAACATCGGGCACGCCCAGGCGGCCGCCGGGGTGGCCGGGGTGATCAAGACGGTACAGGCGCTGCGGCACGGCGTGCTGCCGCGGACCCTGCACGTCACCGAGCCGACCGGTCGGGTCGACTGGTCCTCGGGCGACGTCCGGCTGCTGACGCAGGCGCAGCCCTGGCCCCGGGAGGACGGGCGAGCGCGGCGGGCGGGCGTGTCGTCGTTCGGCATCAGCGGGACGAACGCGCACGTGGTGCTGGAGGAGGCGCCGGTGGTGGCCGCCGGGGACGGGCAGGGCTCCGGCCGGACCGCGGACGGACGCGCCGACGACCGGCCCGTGCCGCTGCTGCTCTCCGCCCGCAGTGAGCCGGCGCTGCGGGCCCAGGCCGGGCGGCTGGCCGAGCACGTCGCCGCCCACCCCTCGTACGCCCTGGCGGACCTCGCCCTCGCGCTGGCCACCACCCGGGCCGTCCACGGCCACCGGGCCGTGCTGACCGGCACCGACCGAACCGAACTCGTGGCCGCGCTGCGGCACTTCGCCGCCGGAGAGCCCTCGCCGGTCGCCCCCGCGACGGGCCGGCGCGACGGTGGCGGGCGGCTCGCCTTCGTCTTCGCCGGACAGGGCAGCCAGCGACCCGGCATGGGACGCGAACTCGCCGCCGCCTTCCCCGAGTTCGCGGCCGCCCTGGACGAGGTGTGCAGCGTCCTCGACCCGCTGCTCGAGCGGCCGCTGCGATCCGTCCTGTGGGACTCCCCGGAAGAGCTCCTCGACCGGACGGAGTTCGCCCAGCCCGCGCTGTTCGCCCACGAGGTCGCGCTCTACCGGCTGCTGGAGTCCTGGGGCGTGCGCCCCGACCTGCTGGCCGGTCACTCGGTCGGCGAGGTCGCGGCCGCGCACGTCGCCGGCGTGCTGTCGCTGCCGGACGCGTGCACGCTGATCGCCGCCCGGGGCCGGCTCATGCAGGCCCTCCCGGCCGGTGGCGCGATGCTCGCCGTCCGGGCGACGGAGGACGAAGTCCTGCCGCTGCTGGGCGAGTCCGTCTCGCTCGCGGCCGTCAACGGGCCGTCGTCCGTCGTCGTCTCGGGCACCGAGGACGCGGTCGCGGCGATCGAGGACCACTTCGCCGGCCGGCGGACGACCCGGCTGCGCGTCTCGCACGCCTTCCACTCGCCGCTGCTGGAACCGATGCTGGCGGAATTCCGCACCGTCCTGGAGGGGCTGGCCTTCGGCGCACCCTCCGTACCGCTGGTCACCGGCGTCACCGGCCGCCCGCTGACCGCCGACGAGGCCCGTGACCCCGGCCACTGGGTGCGGCAGGCCCGGGAACCGGTCCGCTTCCGGGACGCCGTCTCCCACCTGGGCTCGGAGCGCGTCGACGCCTACCTCGAACTCGGTCCCGCCTCCGCACTCGTGCCCATGCTCGGCGAGTGCCTGGCCGAGGGGGCCGCCGGAACGTCGGCCGCCGTCATCGCGACCGGCCCGGCCGGCCAGGCGGACGGGACACGCGCTCTGCTCGCCGCCGCCGGTCGGCTCCAGCTGCACGGCGTGCCGGTGGACTGGCACGCCGTCCTGCCCGGCGCCCGGCCCGTGCCGCTGCCGACGTACGCGTTCCAGCGGCAGACGTACTGGCTCGCGCCCGCCGCACCGGCGCTGTCGGCCGCAGCTGCTGCCGAGGCGCCACCATTCGACGATCGCCTCGGCGACCGACCCGACGATCGCCTCGACGACCGACTCGACACGGCGAGCCCCGAGGAGCGCGACGCCCTGCTCCTCAAGCTCGTCCTCGCCGAGACGGCCTCCGTCCTCGGGCGCGGCGCCGACGACCTCGACGCCGCCCACGCGTTCTCCGACCTCGGAGTCAACTCCGTCAACGCGATCGAGCTGCGCGAACGCATCGCCGCCGCCACCGGCACGCCGCTCCCCGCGACCCTCGTCTTCGACCACCCCTCCCCGGCCGCCGTCGTCCGCGCCATCGGTGCCCTCCGCGACCGCCTCGACCGGGGCGCCGGGCCGGAGCCCACCGCCGCCGACCTGGTCGACCGGCTCACCGCGCTGGTCACCGCCGGCACCGTCCTCGACCCGGCCACCGCCACCCGGCTGCGCGACCTCGCCCGGCGCTGCGCCGCGCCCACCGGCCCGGCCCGCCCGGCTCCCGGGCCCGATCTCGACGCGGCCACCGACGAGGAGCTCTTCCGCCTGATGGACGCCGTGGACTGACGCCGTGCCCGCGAAGCCCCGCGCGAGCCTCCCGATCCCCTCCCGATCCCCTTACGGAGACCCGACCATGCCCGCCCGCACCGCCCCGCCCCCGCACGCCGCGGCCGACGACGACCTCGTGATCGAGGCGGTCGACGTCGGCATGACCTTCGGCGACGTCCGAGCGCTCGACTCCGTCAGCCTCGCCGTCCCCCGCAGCAGCGTGCTCGCCCTGCTCGGCCACAACGGCGCCGGCAAGACCACCCTCGTCGGAGTCCTCACCACCGCCCTCGCGCCCACCACCGGCCGGGCCAGCGTCGCCGGCTTCGACGTCCGGCGCCGCCCCGCCGAGGTCCGCCGCCGGATCGGCCTCACCGGCCAGTACGCCACCGTCGACGGGCGGCTCAGCGGCCGCGACAACCTCCTCCTGCTCGCCGGGCTGCTGGGCGCCGGGCGCCGCGCCGCCCGCGCCCGTGCCGACGAGCTCCTCGACCTGTTCGACCTCGGCCACGTCGCCGACCGGCCCGCCCGCGGCTACTCCGGCGGCCTGCGCCGGCGCCTCGACCTCGCCGCGAGCCTGGTCGGCCGGCCCGAGGTGGTGTTCCTCGACGAACCCACCACCGGGCTCGACCCGGTGAGCCGGCTCGGCCTCTGGGAGATCGTCGAGGGCCTCGTCGCGGAGGGCACCACCGTCCTGCTCACCACCCAGTACCTCGACGAGGCCGACCGCCTCGCCGACGCCATCACCGTGCTCTCCGGCGGCAGCGTCGTCGCCCACGGCACCCCGGCCGAGCTCAAGTCCCGGGTGGGCCGGCGCACCGTCACCGTCGTCCTCGACGGACCCGCCGTGGGCGATCCCGAACGCGCCTCCGACGCGCTGCGCCGCGCCGGGCTCGCCCCCGTCACCAGCCGTGAGGGAGCCGCCCTGGTGGTCCCCATCGAGGCCACCCGCGACATCGCGGCCGTCGTCCGGGCGCTCGACGGGGTCGGGATCGAGGCCGCGGAACTCACCTTCGGCGAACCCGGCCTGGACGACGTCTACCTCGCCCTCGCCCACCACCCCGACAGCCTCGACAACCTCGACAGCCCGGAAGGACCCCTTCGGTGACCACCACGCTCGACACCGGCCGACCGCCCCGCACCCCGACGGTCACCGCGCCCGTCTGGCGGGGCAGTTCGCGGCTCACCCAGATCCGCATCCTCACCGGCCGGTCGCTGCGCGCCCTCGTGACGGACCCGGCGGTGCTGCTCTTCGGCCTGCTCCAGCCCGTCATCACACTCGTGGTGCTCTCCCAGGTGTTCAGCCGGATGGGACTCCCGCCGCACTTCCCGCCGGACGTCACCTACCTGGACTTCGTCCTGCCCGCCGTCCTGGTCGACAACGCGGTGCAGTCCGCCGTCCAGTCCGGGGTCGGCCTCGTCGAGGACCTCCAGAACGGCATCGTCGCCCGCCTGCGCTGCCTGCCCGTCGCCCCGAGCTCCCTGCTCGTCGCCCGCAGCCTCACCACGCTCGTACGCGCCGCCGTCCAGGCCGTGATCATCCTGGCACTCGGCACCCTCGTCCTCGGCTACAACCCACGCGGCGGCGCCGGCGCGGTCGCCGCCTCGATCGGGCTGACGCTGTTCATGAGCTGGGCGCTCGGCTGGCTGTTCATCGCGGCGGCCGCCTGGCTGCGCCGCGCCGAGCCGATCCAGAACCTGGCGATCATCGCCGTACTCCCCCTGATGTTCGCCTCCAGCGCCTACGTCCCGACCGCCGACCTCCCCGACTGGCTGGCCGCCGTCGCCCACGTCAACCCCCTGACCTACGCCATCGACTCGACCCGAGCCCTCGCCCTGGGCCTCCCGGGCACGGGCACGGCGATACCGGCCGTCCTGCTCGGCACCGCCGTGGCGGCCATCGGCGCATGGCTGGCCGCGACAGGCTTCCGCAGGCCCCTCGTCCCGCGCTGAGCCCCGCGGCCGGTGCGCCGGAAGTCGCAGTGGCCGACTTCCCGCGCGCCGCACGGCTCCGACCTTCACAGCGCGGTTGCGTCGGCCGCTTCCCTCAGGGCCGAAGCCGCTCGCAGCGCGATCGGGTCGCCGTGCCCGAAGACCGGCGTTTCGACGTGCGCCACCACCTCCGCGCCGTGCCGACCGGCGCGTTCGGCGGCCGAGCCGGTGTGGTCCTCGTGCCAGTGCGTGAGCACGATTCGCCGCAGTTCGCCGTCCAGCGCCTCTTCGATCTCCGCCGCGCGGTCCGCCGTCCCGGTGTCGATCAGGGTCAGCTCCGAGCCGTCCCGCCACGGACAGGCCGAACCCACCGGGAAGCGGAGCATCCGGAGGTCGGGCGGCACCTCGATCAGATCCCTTCCGTCAGCCTGCGCGACAGGACCCGCCTTCGCACCCTTGTTCGCCGACGGCTCACCAGGCGCGGGCGATGCGGCCGTGAGGGCGCCTTGACCTCAACCGCACGTGAGGTCCTAGCTTGGCGATCATGACGACCGCGAACGCCCCGCAGAACCGCACACGACCCATCGCCCTGGCCGCCTGGAGTGCCACCGAGGTGATCCTGCGGCACTCGCAGGCCGCCCTGGCCCGCATCGACCTGACCCAGCCCCAGTGGTGGGCGCTCAACACCGTCGTCCGGTCCGAGCAGGGCCTCACCCGGGAGGAGGTCCGCGCCGTGGCCGTTCCCTACGGGATGGGCCCCGAGGCGATCGTCCATGCCGCCGACGCCCTCGCGCACCGGGGCTGGCTCGGCATGGACGCGGACGGCCGGCTGACCCTCACGGAACAGGGCCACGAGGGCCTGACGACGGCGACGGAACACATGGACCGGGTGCACGCGGAGTTCCTCGGCGACATCACCGAGGAGGAGTACGCGGCTGCGGTCTCCGTGCTCCGGCGCATCACCGACAACCTCGCCCAGGAGCCGTCGTAACGGCACTGGGGCCAGCGCCGTGCACAGGAGGTCGACCGGGCCGACCTCCTGTGCACGGGCATGAGGGACCACAGGTCATGGAGTTCCTCTGCTCCCACCGTGACCAGGCCGGTTCTCTGCCGCTGCGGCGTCAACTGCTGCAAGACCACTGGTCTCCGGCTGTTTCGCCAGGAGAGCCGTCCGTCCCGGACGACCTGCTCCGGCACGCTCGTAGAGGGAGCCCGCAGTACCGGCACCAGCCCGGGTCGACCCCAGGCCCCCCCGCGCGGCACGGGAGGGGTCGGCCGTCGGCGGGCTCAGGTGGCGGTGCGGACGGCTGAGGTGTACAGGGGCCAGCCGTCCTGGTCCGGGCGGCATGTCACCTCGACGAAGTGGCCGGTCTCCCGCAGCAGTGCCGGGACGGTCGCGCCGTGCAGGTGGCCGTGCTCGACCACGAGTGCGCCGCCCGGTCGCAGCATCCCGGCCGCCGCCTCCACCACCTGGCGCACGACCCGCAGGCCGTCGGCGCCGCCGAAGACGGCCTGGCGGGGCTGGTAGCGGCCGAACTCGTCCGGCACGGAGGCCGCGTCCGGCATGAACGGGGGGTTCGCGAGCACCAGGTCGGCCTCGGCGGCCACCCCCGTGAGGGCGCCCGCCCGGTCAGCCGGGCCCTCGTGGACCGTCACCTCGGTGTCCCCGAGGGCGGCGCGGCGGGCCGCGTTGCGGCGGGCGAAGTCCGCGGCGATCGGGTCGAACTCGACCGCGTGCACCCGGGCGTCCGGTCGGGCGTGCCCGAGGGCCAGCCCGATCGCGCCGGAGCCGGCGCACAGGTCGACCACCGTCGGCGCCCGCGTCTGCGCGAGGGCCGCCAGGCCGGCCGCCAGCACGAGCTCGCTGTGCACCCGCGGCACGAACACGCCCGGCCCGACGAGGAGTTCGATCCCGCCGAACAGGGCCCGCCCGGTCAGGTGGCCGAGCGGCACGCCGTCCGCTCTCCTGCCGACGAGGTCCCGCAGGCGCCGCACCGATCTCGCGTCGAGTTCCCGCCGCGGATCCAGCCCGCCCGGCTCCACCCCGAGAACGCGCGCGGCCAGTTCCTCCGCTTCCCGCCGTGCGTCAGCCTGCACGGCGCTCTCGAGTATCAGCACGGCCTCGTCGATCAGGTCCCCGAGCATCGTCGTCCCCATCCCTCGCCTCCCGGCTCCACGGCGCGGCGCCCACGACCGCACGCTACCGCCAACTGTGGGGCTACGGTGGCTAATCAAGAGCCCAAAGCGCTTTTCCTGAAGGGTAGTTGGATAGTCCGGCGCTTCGTGTTCGACGGATCGGCCCTGCTGCCAGACGCACAGCGGACCGATCGCCTCGACCCGTGACGGACGGCCGCGCTCAGGGCCCCAACGTGTTCGTGTCCGACCACGGGCAGGTCGGGAGGGGCCGACGCACCGCGTCCAGCGCCATCGGCCGGGCCGCGTGACGGCCGGCGCCGTCGAACGGCTTCGCCACCGCGGGATCGGGAGTGCGCGGTGAACCGGGCACGGTCGATGCGCCGAACGGCCGGGTCCTGGCGCCGGCTCCACGTGCGCCCTGCAAGCACGGAGACGTCGCGGGAGCCCAAGAACGGGCTCCCGCGACGTCTCGGGATGTGGGTCAGTCGGAGAGGCCCAGCTCGTTGTCCAGGAGGTCGAACATCTCGTCGTCCGACGCCGACTCGAAGTCGAAGGCACCGGCCTCGCAGGCGGCGGCCCGCGAGGCGAGCCACTTGGTGCGCAGGACCTCCAGTCGGGCGGTGACCTGGGCGAACAGTTCCTCGTCCGAGCCGTCCACCTCCGTCGTGCCGAACGCCTGCTCCAGGCGGTCGAGTTCGGCCAGCAGGGCGGCCGGACCCTCCGTGGGTGCGGGCCGGAGGCCGAGGCGGTCGAAGAGGTGGTCGGCCAGCTCGGCCACCGTCGGGTGGTCGAAGACCAGGGTGGCCGGCAGCCGCAGGGCCACCAACGCGCCCAGGCGGTTGCGCAGTTCGACCGCCGTGAGGGAGTCGAGGCCGAGGTCCTGGAAGGCCCGCCGCGGGTCCACCCCGGAGGCGTCGGCGTGGCCGAGGACGGCGGCCACCTGGCGGCGGACCGCCTCCAGCAGCGCCTCGCGCCGTTCGGCGCCCGGCAGTTCGGACAGCCGGCGCACGAACTGGGCGCCGCCGCCCGTCCCGCCGTCCGCGCCCGCGGCCGAACCGCGCCGGACCGGCACGCGCACCAGGCCCCGCAGGAGCGGCGGGACCTCGCCGCGCCGGGCGAGGGCGGCCGGGTCGAGGCGCAGCGGCAGGACGGCGGGTGCCGTGCCGGCCGTGGTCGCGTCGAACAGGGCGAGGCCCAGTTCGGGCGTCAGCGGCGGCATGCCGGCCCGGGCCAGTCGTTCGGCCTCGGCCTCGGTGAGGGTGCCGGTCATGCCGCCGGTGCCGGTCCACGGGCCCCACGCCAGGGAGACGGCGGGCAGGCCGAGCGAGCGGCGGTGGACCGCCAGGGCGTCGAGGAAGGCGTTGGCGGCCGCGTAGTTGCCCTGGCCGGGGTTGCCGAGCGTGCCGGCCGCCGAGGAGAACAGGACGAACGCCTGGACCCCTTCTGCGGCCCGGTGGAGGTTCCAGGCCGCGTCCGCCTTCGGCCGCAGGACGGCCGAGACGCGCGCAGGTGTGAGCGAACCGATCGTCCCGTCGTCCAGGACTCCCGCGGTGTGGACCACCGCGCGGACGTCGTGGCGGGCGAACAGCCCGGTGACGGCGGCCTCGTCGGCGACGTCGCAGGCCTCGACGGCCGTCTCCGCGCCGAGGTCGGCCAGTTCGGCGACCAGCTCGGCCACGCCGTCGGCGGCGGCGCCGCTGCGGCTGACGAGCAGCAGGCTGCGCACGCCGTGCTCGGCGGCGAGGTGCCTGGCCACCAGGCGGCCCAGGCCGCCGGTGCCGCCGGTGATCAGCACCGCACCCTCGGTGGGCCAGCTCGGGGCCTCGGCCACGAGCTCCGCCCGCGCGAGGCGGGCGGCGAACAACTCGCCTTCCCGTAGCAGCAGTTGCGGCTCGTCGACGGCGAGCGCGGCGGGCAGGAGCTCCGACTCGGCCGTGGCCAGGTCGAGCAGGCCGAACCGGCCGGGCTCCTCCGAGGCCGCCGAGCGGACGAGGCCCCAGGCCGCCGCACCGGCGAGGTCCGCGCCGGACACCGCGCCCCGCGTGACGAACACCAGTCGCGAGGCGGCGAACGTGTCCTCCGCGAGCCACGTCCGGACCAGCTCCAGGACGGAGGTCACCGTGAGGTGCACCGAATCGGCTCCGCCGGACGGGAGTTCGGCCAGCACCACCGGCGGCACGTCGGACGTCGCGGCGAGCGAGGCCAGCGCCTGCGCGGTCGGCTCGACGGCGACGAACGCCACGTCCGCGTCGGCGGGCACCTGCACGGGCACCCAGTCGAGGCGGAACAGCGCGTCGTGGCCCGCCGGGCGGGCGGCCGTGCCGAGCTGCTCGGCGGCGATCGGCCGGACGGTGAGCGAGCCCACCGACGCGACCGGCCGCCCCGCCGTGTCGGCCGCGGCGAGCGTCAGCCCACCGGACCCCGACGGCGCCAGCCGGATCCGCAGCGCGGACGCCCCGGAGGCGTGCAGCGCGACGTCCTCCCACGCGAAGGGCACCCCGGCCGCGCCCTCGCCGAGCCCGCCGCCCACGGCGAGCGTGTGCAGGCAGGCGTCGAACAGGGCCGGGTGCAGTCCGTAGGCGCCACCCTCGACGCCCTCGGGCAGAGAAACCTCGGCGAAGAGCTCGTCCCCGCGCCGCCAGACCGTACGCAGGCCCTGGAACGCCGGGCCGTACCCGAACCCGGCCTCCGCCAGGCCGTCGTAGAGGCCGGTCAGGTCGACGGGCTCGGCGTCGGCCGGCGGCCACACCGAGGCGTCGAAGGCCGCCGGCGCCGCGCCCGTACCGAGCACGCCGCCGGCGTGCAGCGTCCACGGGTGCAGGCCGCCCGAGCCGGGCCGGGAGTGCACGCTCACGGGCCGGCGACCCGCGCCGTCCGGCGCCCCGACGGCCACCTGGAGCTGGACCGCGCCCGTCCCCGGCAGGACCAGCGGCGCGGCGAGCGTCAGCTCCTCGACGACGTCGCAGCCGACCTCGTCGCCCGCGCGCACCGCCAGCTCGACCAGCGCCGTGCCCGGCACCAGGACCGAGCCCATGACGACGTGGTCCGCCGCCCACGGGTGGGACCGCGCCGAGAGCCGGCCGGTGAACAGGAGGCCATCGCTGTCGGCCAGCTCCAGCGAGCCGGTGAGCAGCGGGTGCTGGGCGTTGCGGAGCCCGGCGGACTCGGCGCCGCGGCCGGCGGGCAGGCCGCTCGGCCAGTAGTCCCGGTGCTCGAACGGGTAGGTCGGCAGCTCGGCGAGGTGCCGGCCGGCACCGGCGAGCAGGGCCCGCCAGTCGACCTTGGCGCCGTGGACGTGCAGGCCGGCGAGGGCCTGGAGGAGGCTCGCCTCCTCGGGGCGGTCCTTGCGGAGCGCCGGGGCGGCGACGGTGTCGGCGTCCTCGGGCAGGGCGTTCGCGGTGAGGGCGGTGAGGACGGCGTCGGGGCCGAGTTCGAGGTAGCGGCGGACGCCGGCCTCGTGGAGGGTGCGGACGCCGTCGGCGAAGCGGACCGCCTCACGCACGTGGCGCACCCAGTACTCGGGCTCTGTCAGACCCTCGGCGGGCGCGCCGGTCAGGTTGGAGACCAGCGGGATCGACGGCGCGTTGTACGTCAGCCCATCGAGGACCTCACGGAAGTCCTCCAGCATCGGGTCCATCAGCGGCGAGTGGAACGCGTGCGAGACCCGAAGCCGCGTCGTCCTGCGCTCGGCGAAGTGCGCCTCGATCGCCGCGACAGCCTCCTCCGCCCCGGACACGACGACCGACCGCGGACCGTTGATCGCGGCGATCGAC
>NZ_JAQYXB010000431.1:0-22820 GCF_036322405.1 Streptomyces sp. SP17BM10
CGCTTCCTCACCACCGCGCCGCCCGGCCTGCTCACCTACGGGCAGTTCCTGGACACGTGCGCGCAGGTGGCGGGGGAGGGGCGCGCCGAGCTCGTCTGGGTCCCGGACGCGCCGCTGCTCGCCGAGGGCCCGGACGCCGTCCAGCCGTGGAGCGAACTGCCGCTGTGGATGCCCGACGTCCCCGAGGCGGCCGGCACCTGGCAGGTCGACACCGCCCGCGCCCGGGCGGCCGGCCTGCGCTGCCGCCCCTTCGCCGAGACCGCCCGCGACACCTGGCAGTGGCTGCGCGGACGCGGCCCGGCCGACGACACCGAACCCGACGGGCGCAAGCGCGGGCGCGTGCCGCAGGGCATCGAACCGGCGAAGGAGCAACGCCTCCTGGCCGCACTGTCCTGACCCAACGGGCCTGCGGTTGCAGCTCGGTGACCATCCGTCGGACGCACTGCCGCACGGGTGTGCGAACCGGCATCATGACGGCATGCGGTGGATCCGGCGCGCGGCACAGGGCACGGACGGCGATCTCGTCCAGGCGTGGCTGTACGGCGGCCTCACGCTGGCGGTCGACCTGTGGCTCCTGTCCTTCGTCCCGGACGGCCGCGACCACGACGAACGCGCCGTGGCGGCCTTCCTCGTGTTCCTGGCCTCGGCCGGGGCCCTGGCCGGCTTCGGCCTCGGCGTCCTGCGCGGACGTCGCCGGCCGAACGCGACGCCCGGGCCCCGGCGACCCGCGCTCCGCCTGGTGCGGTGCGCGACGACGGGGGCCTTCTACGTCCACCTCGTGCTGCCGGCCGCCCTCGCCGTCGACGTCGTCCTGCACCCGGACCACGTCATCGCCTACCTCATGCTCCTCGGCTCCTGAACCCGGTGGCCCGCTCGCCCCGGGACTCAGCAGCCCCGCACCTCGCCCGCGTCCGGTCCCGCCGGCCCGGGAAGGGCGGGCGCGGCGTCCCCGGCGAGCATCGTGGCGCGCGCCCGCTGCACGTACCGGTCGATCAGGTGGCGCAGCACGCTGACGGTGGCGGCGACGTCCGGGGCCGGGACGCCGTCCAGCGCGCCGGCCAGTCCGGTGATGTTGGCCTGTTTCAGCCGGTCGAGCACGGCGCGTCCCTCGGCGGTGAGCTCGACCTGGCGGGCCCGGCGGTCCGTCGCGTCCTGGGTGCGGGCCACCAGGTGCTGGCCCTGGAGGCGGTCGATCTGGCGGGTGACGTGGGAGGACTTGACCATCAGGCGGTCGGCGAGGTCGGTGACCCGGCTGGCGCCCTCGGCCTCGCCGAGCGCGCGCAGCAGGTAGATGTCCGAGCGGGCGGCGGTGATGCCGGCCCGGGCCATCTGGCGTTCGTGCTGCTGCGAACGCGTCAGGAGGTAGGCCAGGCTGGCCAGGACGGCCTCCAGGTCCGAGGTGGCGGTCCGTTCGTCTACGGGGTCTTCGGCGTCCGACATGCAGGAACCTTAGCGATCCGGTGCGGGGCGCGGCGGTGGTGTGGGGGTCGTGCGGCGCCGGTGCAGGCCTCTGACCGGATTTCGGACAGATTCGTTCGCCACCCGGCGGGGCCTTTCGCCGCCACGGACCGCGAGTTAGCGTGACGATGAGTTAGTTGCTTAAGGCACGTAATGACCCGGGGTGCGGCACCACCCCACCACACCCCCACCCCGCCGCACCCCCACGCAGCCGACCCCAGCAGCCGGCACCCCGAGCTCCGGGAAGGGAGCCCCCATGACCACGGCCGCACCCACCCCCCGCTTCACCCACCCCGCCGCCCGCGGCGCCTGCCCCTTCGCCCCGCCCCCCGCCTACCAGCAGGCCCAGCAGGAGGAGCCGATCAGCCGCGTCTCCCTGTGGGACGGCACCCCCAGCTGGTTCCTCACCCGCTACGACGACATCAAGACCGTCCTCGCCGACCCCCGCTTCAGCTCCGACGCCAACCGCCCCGGCTTCCCCTTCATCAGCGCCGGCGCCCGCCAGCTGAGCGCCGGTCAGACCACCTTCATCCGGATGGACGACCCCGAACACGCCCACCAGCGCCGGATGCTCACCGGCGAATTCATGATCAAGAAGGTCGAGGCACTGCGCCCCGAGATCCAGCGCATCGCCGACCGCCTCCTCGACGACATGACCGCCGGCCGCACCGAGGCCGACCTCGTACGCGACTTCGCCCTGCCCCTGCCCTCCCTCGTCATCTGCCTGCTCCTCGGCGTCCCCTACGAGGACCACGCCTTCTTCCAGGAGTGCAGCCGCGTCCTGCTGCGCCGCGACTCCCCGCCCGAGGACGTCGACGCCGCCCAGAAGCGCCTGGCCGACTACCTCGTCGCCCTCACCGAGACCAAGCGCACCGCACCCGACGACGGCATCCTCAGCCGCCTGGCCGAGCGCGGCGAGCTCACCACCGAGGAGATCGGCGCCATGGGCCGCCTCCTCCTGATCGCCGGGCACGAGACCACCGCGAACATGACCGCCCTGTCCGTCCTCGCCCTGCTGCGCAACCCCGCCCAGCTCGACCACCTGCGCGCCCACCCCGAGTCCGTACCCGGCGCCGTCGAGGAACTGCTGCGCTACCTCACCATCGTCCACTCCGGCCTGACCCGCGTCGCCACCGAGGACGTCGAGGTCGGCGGCGTGACGATCCGGGCCGGCGAAGGCGTCATCTGCATGGTCAGCACCGCCAACCGGGACGCCGCGCACTTCCCCGGCGGCGACGAGCTCGACCTCACCCGCGACGCCCGCCGCCACCTGGCCTTCGGCTTCGGCCCCCACCAGTGCCTCGGCCAGCCCCTCGCCCGCCTGGAACTCCAGATCGCCCTCGACACCGTCCTGCGCCGCCTGCCCGGACTGCGCCTGGCCGTCCCCTTCGAGGACGTCCCCTTCCGCGGCGAGATGCTCGTCTACGGCCTCCACGAACTGCCCGTCACCTGGTAGAACGCCCAACCACCTCACCCACCCCGAAGGGAAACCCCGTGCTCGTCACCATCGACCAGGACAAGTGCTGCGGCGCCGGAAGCTGCGTCCTCGCCGCCCCCGACGTCTTCGACCAGCGCGACGAGGACGGCATCGTCGTCCTGCTCGACGCCCGCCCGCCCGCGGACCTCCACCAGGCCGTCAAGGACGCCGCCGACGTCTGCCCCGCCGCCGCGATCCGCCTGGACCACGCGTGACCGCACTGCGGCAGGTCGCCGTCGTCGGAGCGGGCGCCGCCGGACTGCACGCCGCCGAGGCGCTGCGCCGCTCCGGCTACGACGGCCGCCTCACCCTCGTCGGCGCCGAGGACGCTCCGCCCTACGACCGGCCGCCGCTGTCCAAGCACCTGCTCTCCGGCCAGTGGCAGCCCGAGCGCCTCACCCTGCGCGAACCCCACGCGCTGGCCGAACTCGGCCTCGACCTGCGCCTGGGGGTGGCCGCCGCCGGCCTGGACCGCAGGGCCCGCACCGTGCGCCTCGCCGACGGCCACGAGGTGCGCTGCGACGCCGTCGTCATCGCCACCGGGGTCCGCCCGCGCCGCCTGCCCGGCGCCCACGCCCCGCTGGCCGGCGCCCACGTGCTGCGCACCCTCGCCGACGCCCTCGCCCTGCGCGAGGACCTGCGCACCGGCGGCCGGCTGCTGGTGGTCGGCGGCGGACTGCTCGGCGCCGAGGCGGCGGCCACCGCCGTCGCCCTCGGCGCCGAGGTCACCTGGCTGGTCTCCACCCCGACCCCGCTGGCCGCCGTCCTCGGCACCGAGACCGCCGCCCTGCTGGCCGGAGTGCACCGCGAACACGGCGTGCGGATCCACGTCGGCACCGCCGCCGGGGTCCTCGCGCGCGGCGGCCGGGCCACCGGCGTCCGCCTCGCCGACGGCAGCGACCTCGCGGCCGACACCGTCCTGATGGCCGTCGGCTCCGAACCCGCCACCGACTGGCTGGCCGGCAGCGGTCTCGACCTCGCCGACGGCGTGCGCTGCGACCCCTACTGCGCCGCCGGCGACGGCGTGTGGGCCGCCGGCGACGCCGCCGCCTGGCCCGACCCGCACACCGGCCGCCACCGGCGCCTGGAACAGCGCACCAACGCCACCGAACAGGCCCTGCACGCCGCCCGCAACCTCCTCGCCGGCCCGGACGGCACCCGCCAGGCCTACACCCCGGTCCCGTACCTGTGGACCGACCAGTACGGCCTGCGGATCCAGGCCTTCGGCCGCCCCGGCGCCGCCGACCGCTTCGAACTCGTCGACGGCGCCCTGGCCGAGCACCGCTTCGCCGCCGCCTGCGTGCGCGACGGCCGGGTCGTGGGCGCGGTGGGCATCGCCGCCGCCAAGGCCCTGCGCACCCTGCGCGCCCAAGTCGCCGCCCACGGCCCCTGGCCCCCCGACCCGGCGACCCGTCAGCAGGGGACCGTATAGTCCGGGGTCTGACGATCATTCGTATTCCAATTCTTGGGGTTCCTTTGAACAGCACCTCCATGGCCCGGCGCGGCGCGTTCCTGTTCGCGACCACCGCCCTCGTCACCACCGGTGTCCTGGGTGGCACCGCCCAGGCCGTGCCCAACTCCGGCTCGCTCTGGGTCGGCCCCGGCAAGAGCAACGCCTACGCCAGCGTCAGGTGTGTCCAGCTGATATCCAACTCCCTGCACTACCAGACCGGTTACCACGTGATCGACGTGGACGGCTCGTTCGGCCCCGACACCTCCGGGGCGATCCAGGCCATCCAGAAGTGGGCGAGCCTGGACCCGGACGGCATCGTCGGCCCGCGGACCGGCGACGTCATGATCACGGCCACCAAGGACTCCTACGGCTGCTACTCCTCCCTGCCGACCCTCAAGTGACACCCGGCGCCCGGCTCCGGTAGGTGCCGGGCGCCGGCCGGTGGGCCGACCGGCGGGGTGCAACGAGGGCGACCGGCTCCTCGACGACCCCGCCCCGCCGCCCGCCCCCGCACGAGCAGCGCCGATCACTCGGATGCGAGGGCGGGTGCGGCGGCACTAACCTGGCCGCTTCGCGAAGGTGGAGGAGGGGCGCGGTGCTGGTCATGCCGGGGCGGCGGACGTCCACGATGGAGCTCCTGGCCGTCGAGGCGGCCGCCCGGGGGATGCGGGTCCTGGCGGCGGAGGAGGCGGGCCCGGAGGCAGGCCCCGTGCATTGGTACGGCGGCCCGGTCGCGGGCGCGCGCCTCGCGGAGCGGCTCGGGTTCGCGCTGCTCGAACCGACGGACGACTGGCTCGCCGAGCTGCCCCAGGAGTTCACCGGCCGGGACGTCAGGGCGGCGACGCTCGCGGACGCGTGGGCCCTCGACCGGCCGGCGTTCGTCAAGCCGCCGCGGGACAAGTCCTTCCCGGCGGCCGTCTACGCCGAGGGCTCCCGGCTGCCCGCCGGCCTGGACCCGGCCACACCGGTGCTGCTCTGCGAGGTGGTGACGTTCGCGGCCGAGTACCGGCTGTTCCTGCTGGACGGGCGGATCGCCACCGCGAGCCGCTACGCGGTGTTCGGCCGCCTCGACCCGCGCCCGCTCGACGGCGACCCCGCCGCCGCGGAGATCGCCGGGTTCGTCGACCGGCTGATCGCCGCGGCCGGCCCCACCCTGCCGAGCGCCGTCGTCCTGGACGTCGGACAGCTGCTCGACCCCTACCGCCCCGGCCACCGCTGGGCCGTGGTGGAGGCGAACATGGCGTGGTTCTCGCACGCGTACGCCGCCGACCCGGCGCGCGTGCTGGACGTGGTGCTGCGAGCGGCGGGGCCGCGCGAGCGGGTGCGGCCGCAGGACCTGCGCTTCGTCCGACACGCGGAGCAGTGAGAAGGGCCGGGGCCCCGGCCCTTCCCTCAGCGGCGGATCACGGCGGACCCGCCGATCGGATCAGACACACTCCCACCCGTACGTCGCCTCGGACACACACACGCTGGTGTTCAGGTGGCCGTCGATGCCGAACGCGTGCGAGCCGGGGTAGTAGAGGGCGGACGTGCCGTTCATGTACACCCGATAGTCCGTCCAGGGGCCGCGGAGCGTGAAGAAGACCGTGGTGACGTCGTCCGCACGGTTGTAGGACGTGCCGTCGACGCAGATCTGCTCGCCGTAGCCGTTCATCCCGCTGCAGCGGGAGGACGCCTGGGCCGGGGCCGCGATGGCCACCGTTGCCGCGAGCATCGCTCCGGTCATCAAGGCAGCTCGTACTGTGCGCATGTGGTTCCCCCTCGTGCGATGGATGACGCCGGGAAAATTACGCTGTCGACCGCCGAATGCGACGGGTTCCTCGTCCGCATCGACAACCAGCATTGAAACAGTGAGGGCAACGGCGGGCAAGACCTCCGTCAAAATGCGTCCGACCGCCAGCAATTGACGGACAGACGTGCCGCAAGAGACACTTTCGGACCGAAGGACAGGTACGAGACAAGGCGTCATAGGGGCCTGGAACTGGGAAGATGCCGCGCCGGATCACTCCTGTACGGCCCCCGGAAAACTATTCCGGTCGATCGTCGCGCAAACGGGGAAATTTCCCCGGACCTGCCTTTCCGGCGGAATGTTGAATTCCTGAGCCACGAGGCCGCCGCCCGATCGCGGAGCCGAACGGCGGAACCGCGCGGTCCGATCCCTCGTCACCTACGGTGGCCGGTCGCCCGAACCGGCCTGACCGGGGGAAACGTGCCGATGCCGCCGCTGTGGATCGCCGCGCGCCGACCACGGCCGCACCCACGCAACCGCACGGCGAAGGGCCGACAGACATGACCACACACCACGACACCGGAAGCGTCACCGAGCAGCCCCCGCCGCAGCCCGACGGCCCACGGGTGTCCCGGCGGCGCCTGCTGCGGATCGGGGCCGGAGCCGCGGGCGGCGGGGCCCTGCTGGCGGCCGGCGCCGCCGGCGGGATGCTCGCCGGGTGGCTGCCCGGCGGGGTGGCGCTGAAGAAGGTGCTGGGGATGACCGGGACGGACGGCGCCGTGCCCGACGCGGCGCCGGGGGCGGTGCACGTCGAGCAGGTGCGCTCGGCGGCGCGGGGCCGCAACGTCACGCTGGTGACGATGCTCCCGCCCGGCGCGACGGCGAGCACGAACCTGCCGGTGTGCGTGCTGCTGCACGGGCGCGGGAACGACGCCCAGGGCATGGTGCCGCTGGGCGTGCCGCAGTTCCTGGCCGCGGCGGTCAAGACCGGCGTGCCGCCGTTCGCCGTCGTCGCCGTGGACGGAGGCGACGCCACGTACTGGCACCAGCACACCCCCGGCGACGGCGACGATCCGCAGACGATGCTCCGCGAGGAACTCCCCGGCTGGCTGCACGCCCGCCAACTGCCGACCCCGCGCGCCGCGATGGGCATCTCCATGGGCGGCTCGGGCGCCCTGCAGTACGCGATCGGCCGCACCGCCGGAGGCCGCAACCTCGACGCCGTCGCACTGCTCAGCCCGGCCGTGTTCCGCACCTGGGCCGACGCCCGCACCACCGGCGGCTACGCCGACGAGACGGACTGGCGGGCCCACGAGCCGACGCTGCGCCTCGAGGGGATGCAGACCGGCGCCCTGGGCGTGTGGTGCGGCCAGGAGGACCCGTTCTGCCCCGCCGCCCGCGAGGTCGCCCACAAGGCGCGGGCCCGCGAGGCGCACTTCCCCGACGGCCTGCACACGGACGGCTTCTGGCGGCGGGTGATGCCCGACGCGATGTCCCTGCTGGGGCACACGTTGGCCGCCGCCGGGCCGGCCGCTACCCTGCCGGGATGACCGAGGAGATGATCAGCCGTTACCGCCGGGCCGTGGAGCCGCTGCTGGGCCCGGGGGAGGCGCTGCTGGACGTGGCGAAGGTGGTCCCGGTGGCCGGCGTCGGGGCACTGGGGGTCGACCCGGTGCCGTTCGGCTCGGCGCTCGCGCGCATCGGCGCGGTGGCCGGGGGAGGGGGCGGCACGGCGGCGGGCTTCCCCACCGGGACGGCCCTCGGGAAGGCCGGGCTGCTGGCGGTCACCGACCGCCGGGTCGCGTTCGTCGAGGCCGGCCCGGACCTCGGCAAGCCCGGCCGCCTGCTCTGGGCCGCCCCGCGGGCCCGGGTGGCACGGGCCGAGCGCCGTCCGAGGACGCAGGCGATGGCGCGCTTCCGGCTCCACTTCGCGGACGGCTCGTCCGTGGCGATGATGACCATGCGCCGGCGCACGATCGAGTCGCTGGCCCTCCACCTGGGCCGGTGACGGGCCCTCAGGCCGTGGCGCCCGCCCGGCGCAGCAGGTAGGCGCCCGAGGCGGCGGCCAGCAGGGCCATGCAGGCGGCGAAGACCAGGCCGGCGTCGGCCAGGCCGAGCGGCCCGGTGAGCAGGCCGACACCGATCACGGGGACGGAGATGCCGAAGTAGGCGACGACGAACAGCGCCGAGAGCGCCCCGCCGCGGTGCTCGGCCGGGCTCGCGGCGGCGACCTCGCCCACCGCGCCGCGCAGCCCCATGCCCTGGCCGGCGCCGCCCACCAGCGCCGCGAGCACCAGCAGCGCCAGGACGGCCCACGCGAGCGAGCCCGCCAGCAGCGCCAGCCCGGCGATCAGCACCAGACAGCCCAGCGGGATGGCCCGAGCGGTGCCCAGCCGGGGCACGAGGAGCTGGCCGAGCGTGGAGGCGAGGAAGGCCGTGAAGACGACGAGCCCGACGACGGCCCGGTTGCGGACACCCAGCCCCTCGGCGAGGAAGGCGGGGCTGACCGAGGTGAACAGTCCCAGCAGCGAGAACCCGGCGAACGCGGCGAGCGCGGCCGGGACGAACACCCGCCGCACCGGCGGCGGCAGCTCGGCCCGCCGCGGCCGGGCGCTGCGCAGTGGCCGCGGGGCGGCGACGGTCTCCGGCAGCCTCAGCACGAGGGCGAACGAGGCGGCGAGCAGCACCAGGTGCACCACGAACGGCAGCACCAGCGGGTGCGGCGCGTACTGCGACAGCAGCCCCGACAGCAGCGGTCCGCAGCCGAGCCCGCCCATGTTGGCGGCCGTCGCGGCGAAGCCCGCCCGGCCCTGGTGCCGTGCCGGGGCGAGCTCCAGCACGTAGGCGGTGGCCGTGCCCGTGAACAGGCCCGCCGACAGCCCCGACAGCAGCCGCCCGAGGCACAGCAGCGCCACGCTGTCCGCGGCCAGGAACACGACGGCGCTGCACGCCGCGAAGCCCAGCCCGCTCAGCAGGACGGGCCGGCGCCCGACGGTGTCCGAGACGTCGCCGACCAGCAGCAGGACGCCGATCACCGCGAACGCGTAGACGGCGAACACGACCGTCACCGTCAGCTCCGAGAAGCCGATCCGCTCCTGGTACAGCCCGTACAGGGGCGTGGGCAGGGTGGTCCCGGTCATGCAGACGGCGAACGCGAAGGCGGCGGCGAGATACCCCGCGCGGGCGGCGGCGGGCCGGACGCCCTGATGTTCGGTCACCACGTCACGATAGCCGTGCCGCCCGGCCGCCCCGCCGGCAGGAGCCAGCGTCAGGCGGTGACGTCAGGAGACGGGGTCAGGACACGACGTCGGCCGGGCACAGCCGCTGGGTGCCCGGCCGTCCGCGCAGGGCGGCGTCCACGCAGCCGCCCGGCAGGCCGTCGTGGGCCGTGGTGCCGAAGTTGGCGGTGACGGTCAGCGTGCCGTCGCCGAAGACGGTGCGCTGCACCAGGTGGTCGTCGCTCAGCCAGCGGAAGGAGGTCAGCGCCTCGGTGCCGGCCGCCTGGTGCAGCGGGGCGAAGTACTGTTGCAGGGCAACCAGTTCGCGCAGGTTCTGCGCATCGTGCGGGTCCTTGTCGCTGAGCACGAAGGTGAGCGGGGTGTTGGAGAGCATCGCCAGCAGCGCGCGTGTGGTCTTCTGCTCCGGCAGCTTCCCGAAGGACAGTTCCCAGCGTTCGGCGTTGACCAGCGAGCCGTGCAGCGCCGTCTCGTACAGCGGCACCCGGTAGCGCGGGTCGTACATCGCCTTGAGGGCGGCGGCCACCCGGGCCCGGTGCTCGGGCTTGAAGTCGGTGGTGCGCACCGGCCGGAAGAAGGTGGCGGCGGCCTGTTCGGGCATGTAGCCGCCCCAGGCGTCGTCGTCCTTGGGATCCTGGGGCCGGTTGTCGAAGTGACCGGTCTCCATGGCCCACAGGCGGCCGTCCACCGGGGTCGCGGCGCCGTGGTCGAAGGCCAGCACCTGGTTGGCCCAGGAGCCGGCCGACTCCGAGCCGAGGACCAGGGGCCGCCCGGAGGCGTCGTAGGAGCCGTCGGTCAGGCGCCGCATCCGGGCGAGGCGGTTGGCGCGGTCCCCGGCCATGGTCATCGCGTGGCCGGGGTCGTGGTCGCGGAAGAGCTCGCCCGCCGCGTCGACGTCCAGGAAGTAGCTGCCGGCCCCGTTGGCGACCAGCGAGCGGGTGCGGTCGGCGAGGTAGTGCCGGTTCGGCTCGGCCTGCTCGAAGGCCTGCGAGCTCAGGTAGCAGCCCTTGCCGCGGAAGCCGGGCTGTGGCGTCCCGTCGGCCCTGAGCACGCAGAAGCGGGGATAGACGTCGTCCGGCCAGATGGTGTTGGGGGAGGAGTCCTCGGTCTTGCGCTGGCCGTCGGCGAAGGAGTCGTACGGCCCGGCGAGGTAGCCGGCGGCCTCGGCGGCCCTGACGTCCGCGCCGGTCATCGGGGCGTCGTCCGAGTCGTAGCCGAGCCAGAGCCGGGAGACGCCGAGGGTCTTGAGAGCGTCGAGGTAGGCGGGCCGGCGGGCGCCGCCCCAGGCGTAGGCGTGGAAGGCGCCGAGCAGCTTCGCGGTCCGCGGGTTCTCCCTGATCTTCTCGGCGAGGCTGCCGAGTTGCCCGTGCTCGGCGAGCCAGTCGCGGTAGTCGGCGGCCGGGGCCACCGGGGAGCCGTCGGTGAGGGAGAGGGCCACGGTGTACGCGCCGGTGGCGTCCCCGGCGGCGAACCCGTGTTCGGCGGTGGCCCGCAGCCGTCCGTCCTGGGAGGCGAACGTCAGCGACGTGCCGATGTCGGTGGGCACGATGTAGCCGGCGCCGGCCCGGCCGCCGCGCAGCGTGTAGCCCCACACGGGCATGGTCAGCTGGGAGTTCAGCTCCTGCGGCTCCCCGACGAGTGCGCCGTCGGGGGAGTTCCAGAACGGGTCGTCGACGGGCACGGACAGCCCCTCGCCGCGCGGGAACTGGATCGCGGCGGCGGCCGGATCGGCGGCGGTCACCGGCCAGCGCACCGAGGTGTCGGCGCCGGTGGCGGTGAGGGTGAGCAGCAACCGGCCGCTGTCGGCGCGGACTTCGGCCCGCAGGCCCGTCTCCGGGTACGACCAGCCGGCGCCGTCCGCCGTCCTGGCCGGGGCGCTCGCCCGGCCCAGCCGCGAGGCGGCCGCGGCGGAGAGCAGGACCACCCGCCCGTCGCCGGTGCGGGCCTCCGTGCGCAGGGTGGTGGTGTCGACGGTGGCCGTGCCGCCGCGGACGGGCACGTCGACGCGCCCGCCGTGGATCCGCACCCGCGGCGCCGAGCCGTCGGTGACGGCGCTCGCCGCCGTGCCGGAGAGCAGGGCGGTGGCCACCGCGAGGACTAGGAAGGAACGCGGGACGCGCCGGCGGGCGGGGCGTGTGAGGGGTGACGCGTGAGTGCCTGTGTGCATGACACAGTGATACGGAGTTCTTCTAAGAGGTCCTTAAGACCCGCTGCCACCACACTCGCTGACGGCGCGCCACGGCCACGACGCCCTGGAACGTGCGGCGAGGCCTTCCAGCCCGCGAGCCGTGCGCCCGTGCGGCGTCCCGGGCGCCCGGCGCGGTCAGGCGAGCGCCGGCCACGCCCGTCCGTCGGACGGGCGGAAGCCGACCAGCTGGAACTCGACCGGCAGCGTCCCGTCCAGCAGGCGCTCTTCCGCGGCGAGCACCTCGTGCTCCAGGCCGAGCTCGTCCGCGATGGCCCGCAGGCGGGGCCAGTTGCCGAGGCTGCTGAAACCCAGGGTGAGCCGGCCGTGCTCGGTCAGGTGGCGGGGCGCCCGTGCCAGGTAGGCGCGGTGGGCGGCGTAGTCGGGGTCGAAGAAGGCGTGGTGGAGGTCGGTCCCGTTGACGAAGCCGGCGGGCGGTTCGGCGAAGCTGGAGTTCCAGAAGACCAGGTCGAAGCGGTCGCCGGGCTCCAGGGCGGTGAACAGGTCGCTCCGCAGCACGCGGACCCGGTCGCCGACGCCGTGCCGCCGCGCGTTGCGCCGGGTGTTCTCCACGGCGGCCGCGCTGATGTCGAGGGCCGTCACGTCGGGGCACCCCGACAGGGCGGCGACGACGCTGGTGACGCCGGCACCCGAGCCCATCTCCAGGAAGGCGCCCTGACGCGGGTAGTCGAGCCACCCGGAGAACAGCCCGGTGACCGGCGTGTAGGCGGGAGAGAACACGCCGTCCAGCAACTCCCAGCTCCGCCCGAGGAGTTCGAACTCGTCCGGGCGGGCGGAATCGCTCAGATGGCGCTCGTACAGGCTGTGGCCGCGGTGGAATCCGGTGCCGGGGTGCGACTGGGACATGATGACTCCTCGACGGTGGGGGCGCTGCCCAGCGTCCACGGACCCACCCCCACCCGACCAGCACATCCGGTCCTCCGGAACCCGCCAGACGCGAACCCGCCAGGCGGGGAAGGCCCCCTCGGCGGGACACGGCCGCCCGCCTCGGCGCCCCCGGCACCCGGCGCACAGTGCACGGCCTCGCCGGCGGCGCTCACCCCCGGGCCCGGCACCTCGCCGGCCGGCCGGGCCGGGGCGCGCCCTCGGCCCGGCCGGCCGGGCGGCGTCAGGCGTCGTCGCCGAGACCGCGGTCGGGGGCGCTCATGTCGCCCGTCCGGGGGATGCCGTCGGCGATCCCGTAGCGCAGGAACACCGTGCCCGTGGGGCCGGCCACCGGCGGTTCGAGGAGCGTGACGCTGGTGGGCACCGCGCCGGTGCCGAACACCTTCTTGCCGACACCGAGCACGATCGGGTGCACCCACAGGTCGAGCCGGTCGAACAGCTTCTCCCGCAGGAGGGTCTGCACCAGGTCCAGGCTCCCGACGACCTTCACGTGCTCGTGCCGCTCGCGGACCTCGCGCACCGCGCCGACCAGGTCCGGGCCGAGCTGCGTGGAGCCGGCCCAGGAGAGGTCGGGCTCGCCGCGGGAGGCCACGTACTTCGGCACGCTGTTGAAGAGCCCGGCGAACGGGCCGCCCTCCTGCTTCGGCCAGTACGCGGCGAAGATGTCGTACGTGCGCCGCCCGAGCAGGAGGGCGTCCGTGCCCTCGTACGCGGCGGCGATCTGCGCGCCGGTGGCCTCGTTCAGCAGGGGCGCCTGCCAGCCGCCGAACGGGAAACCCTCGGGGTCCTCGTCGGGCCCGCCGGGTGCCTGCGCGACGAGGTCGAGGGTCGTGAACAGCTCGATGTGGATGAGGCCCATTGCCTTGCTCCCGATGAGTGGTCGTGCCGGTCGATCCGGTCGGGATGGAGACCCGCGGCCGCCGGAAAACTCATCGCTCCGACGGCAAGCGGTACTCCCCGTAGCGGATCACTCACGCCATGGAACCACGACCCGGCCGGCCGCGGGCGGGACGACCGTGCGGCGACGACTGTGCACATCGGCACCGCGCGGAGCCGGCGACTGTGCGCTCCCGCACCGGACGCCTCCGGCGGCCGCCCTAGATTCGACGGCGGCCCGCGGGGCAGGAAGCGGGCCGGTGACGCAACGTCCGGCTGGAGGGGATTCGATGCTCAAGGTACGCGCACTGGCACTGGCGGCGGTCGCCGCGGGATCGCTCGCACTCGGGACGGCCACCGCCGTACCGGCGTCGGCGACCACGACCGACGTCTGCCAGGAGTGGTGGGACGGCAACACCTACGGCGCCATGTGCCCCCGCTCCGACAGCCACATCGTCTTCCGGGCGATGGCGGTCTGTCAGAACGGCGAGTACGTGTACGGCCCGTGGAAGCCGACCGGCAGCGGCCTGTGGAGCTACGCCTACTGCACCAGCGTGAACTCCTCGCTCCTGGACTACTTCCCCCAGTTCAGGTAGGGGCCGACGGCGACGCCGGTGGGGGGCGACACGGTGTTCACGCTCCACGTCTGACCCCGGGCACACGGCGGCGGAGGGCCGCAGCGCGCAGGAGCCGCGTTGCGGCCCTCCGCCGTTTCCGGGGGCCAGACGTCAGGCGTGGTGCCAGGTCACCCCGAAATCCTTGCCGGCGGTGAGGGGGGAGGTCGAGGCCAGGACGGTGCCGTCGCGGTCGGCCATGGTGATGTTCTCCGGGCCGAACTCGCCGATCGGCCTGCCGTTGACCGTGGCGTCGGTGAAGGCGGCGGTGCCGAAGTCGGTCAGCGGCAGCGGCCCGCGCTGGGTGGACGGCGCCTCGGCGATCACCTCGGCCGAGGCCGGCTTCGCGCCGGACAGGCTCTTGTGCTGGACGTGGCTCCAGTGCTGGGTCTCGTCGCTGATCGTCAGGGTGAACTTGCCGGCGGTGGTCGCGGTGACGCTCGCCGTGAAGCGGTCACCGGCCTCGACCTTGTCCTTGTAGACCACCGGGAACGCCGGGTACATCTCGAACCAGGCGTAGTACTGCGGCCGGCCGCCGACGCAGTCCGCCGAGCTGCCGTTCTGCTCGACCGAGCGGCTGCCGTCGCCGTCCAGGCCCACCCAGAAGCTGGAGTAGGTGTCCTCGCTGGTGCACTTCGCCTCCGGCTGGGTCCAGCTCGCGCTGACGCTGGTGAACGTGGTGCCGGTGGCCGCGTAGCCGGCCCAGTTGACGCTGGTGCCGTTGGCGCGGCCGTCGTGCGGGCCGCTCTGGTGCGCGTCGCCGTCCGGGCGCAGCAGCGGTGCCCGCAGGAGGGCCGGAGCGGCCGGGCCGGCGGGCTGGGCGAGCGCGGGTGTGGTGGTGAGGAGGGTGGCCGCCGCGGCGAGGGCGGCGGTGGCGAACGTGCGGTGGCGGGCTGCGGGCATGCTGCGCTGCTCCTTGGGGACGGGCGGGGGGTCCGGTGGCCGCTCGGGTTGATCCGGCGCCACGGGCTCCGGGCTGACGGTCAGTCACTCACGGTAGTTCCGCCGGTGCGTCAAACGGCAGATGACCCGCAGGGCATCGTCCCGGCGCCGGATGTCCGGCACGGCGGCCACGGGGGCCACGTCGCCGGGTTGGCGGTGACTGGGCCGAATTGCCGAGGTTGTCCGGGGTGCGGCCGACGGGCGGCCAATGCGCATTGATGCCCGGTTCACTGCATTCACCCGGTTGGCGGGATTCATCCTGCGGCGTCATCGGGATTGGTCTTGACCATTGCCCGGCGTGCTTGGCATGCTGGAACGGCCGTAACCGATCATGGGTTCGCATGGTTCGGCCCATGGATCGGTTATGTGTCACATCGTGAGACGGGGGACTGATGGGCAAGCGCTCGCCGGGGGCGGCGTGGCGGGGCTCGTGCCGCGCGGTCGAATGACCGTCGAATAGTCCGTCTCGCGATATGAGAACACATCGGTGCTGGCCGGGGGCAAGGGAAAATGCCCCGCGAGGGCACCGTTGCGAGCTGTTGCGGTATCCCCCCACATCTATTCCTCCGTGGTGCGCCGGGCTGCCGAAAAAGTGCGGTGGGTCGATTTCGCCTGCCCGTTTTTCCGGCTGCCCGACGCATGCGTATTTGGTGGATTGCCAGAGAATTGGAGGTCTGCGTCAGACGTGCAAGGAAATCTGATCACCCAGGAGTCCGTGGCGGTCGCGGACGCGCCCCGGGCCGCGTCCGCGGGCCGCGCCGACGAGCTGTGGGCCCGGGTGGCCCTGCCCCCGGCCGCACCCGAGCCGCCCGCCGAGCCCGTCGCCTCCCCGGGTCTGCGCCGAGCCCTGTCGGTGGTGGACGAGGGCGTGTTCACCAGCCGCGCCAACCGGTCCTGCGGCTCGTACGTGGCGCGGGCGGTGCCGTCGGCCGGGGCCGTGTACCCGTACGAGTTCGCCGTCCTCGTCCTGGAGGGCGGGGTGCCGACGGCCTACCGGCTCGACGCCGACCGCCGCACCTGCGCCCGGCTGGCCGCGGGGGAGCGGGTCGCCGCCGCGCTGGCGGCGTCCGCGCTGGCCGTCCCGGAGGACGGCGGCGCGCTGGTGGTCACCCTCACCCGCCCCTGGCTGTCGATGCGCAAGTACGGCGACCGCGGGTACCTCTACACCCAGCTCGACGCGGGCCACGCGGCCGCCAACCTCCTCCTGGCCGCGGCCGGGCGCGGGGCGCGCGGGGCGCTGCGGCTGCGCTTCCCGCGGGAGCCCCTCTCGGAGCTCCTGGAGGCGGGCGAGAACCACCGGGAGATGCACTCCGCGGTCCTGGTGCCGGCCACCGCGGACAGGGTCGCCGAGGCCGACGGCCCGTGGGCCCGCTGGACGGTGCACGACAGCACCGACCGGGAACTGCGCGGCCCCACGTGGCGGTCGTGGCTGGAGGGCGCGTGCTGGGACTCCCTCGCCGTGTGGCCCGAGCACTCCGGCTCCCCGGCACCCCGCAGCGCGCCCGCCCCGCTGGCGCACGTGCGGACCGACCGTCAGATCTCGCCCGAGGAAGGCGGCTTGGGGGACCGGAACGGCTGGCCTGAGCTGATCGGGACGCGCGTCTCGAGCAAGGCGTTCACCGGAGAACCCGTCTCCGCCGACGCCGTCTGGCGGGCGGTCGCGGCCCTGTCGACGCCGCTGGAGACCGACCTGCCCGGCGCATCCCCGCTGTCCGCCACCCTCGTCCTGCGCTCGACGACCGACCCCGGACGGGACGCGGTGTACCGGCTGGACACCGGGGAGCGGCAGCCCGGCCGCCTGCCGTCCACCGACGAGGTGGCCCGGGCCTGCATGCAGCAGCGCGCCCTCGCCGGGGCCGGCGCCGTCCTGCTCCTGCACGTGCCGCGCACCTCCCTCGCCGGGGCCGGCTCGGCCGCCGGCGCCGAGAGTCTGCGCGAACTCGCCTTCCGTTGCGGCGCGTTGGGACAGCTGCTCTACCTCGGAGCGAACCGCGCACAGGTCGGGGTCACCGCCATCGGCGGCTTCGACTCGCCGCTGTGGCGCACGCTGGCGGGGCTGCCGGAGGACGACGAGATCCTCTACGCCCTGCTGCTCGGCCGTCCGGACGACTCGGGCGTCAAGTTCGACCGGCTTGCCACCGCGCACGCCCAGAACGAGCGGTGAACCCGATGAACCCCGTCCTTCCCGGCGCCTTCGCCGACGTCCTCGCCCGCCACGGCGACCGCGTCGCCGTCACCGACGCCGGCGGATCGCTGCGCTACGCCGAACTCGCCGACCGGGCCCGCGCCGCCGCCGAGCACCTCGCCCGCCCCCACGCCCCGGGCGAGCGGGCCAGGGTGGGCCTTTATGCCACCAACTCCGTTGACTACGTGGTCGGTTACCTCGCGGTACTGTTCGCCGGCGGCGTCCCCTTCCTGGCCGACTCCGCCTTCGGCCCGTTCGACCTCTCCCGGATCGCCGAGGACTGCGGGCTGGACCTGCTGATCCACGCCCCGGGCGCGGACGTCGGCGCCGTCGTGGACGAAACCCCCACGGGGGCGAGCGAGTTCGGCGCCCTCACGGTCAGCCGGGTGCGCGCCTTCGCCGCCCCCCGCCCGCGGCTGCTGGACGACACCGAGGTCTGCCGCTTCACCTCCGGCTCCACCGGACGCCCCAACTGCATCGAGTTCTCCGGCGCCGCCGTGTCCGCCGCGGCCGCCAACTGGGTGAAGGGAACCGGCCTTTCGGCCGAGGACCGGATCGCCTGCTTCGCGGCGCTCTCCAACGGCCTGGCCTTCAACACCTCGCTGCTGGCGGCCTTCCTGCCGGGCGCCTCGCTGCACCTGTCGCACGGCCTGCCCACCGCCACCCGCGTCGTACGACTCCTGGAGAGCACCGCCGCCACCCGCCTGGTGGCCTTCCCCGCGCTGTACGAGTCGATCGTGCGGCGCGCGCCGAAGGAAGGCTTCGCCACGGTGCGCACCGCGATCTCCTCCGGCGCCCCGCTGCGCGAGAACGTCCGCGAGGAGTTCACCCGGCTCACCGGCGTGCCCGTCCACAACTACTACGGCGTCGCCGAGACCGGGCCGCTGACGTTCGCCGCCGACGGTGCCGGCAGCGGGCTCGGGGCGCCCCTGCCCGGCGTGCGGCTGCTCGCGCAGGAGGAGGGCATCCGGGTCCGCAGCGAGTCGATGGGCTCGCGCTACCTCAACGCCCCCGGCGTGTTCGAGGAGCGTCTCGACGCCGAGGGCTACTACCGCACCGGCGATCAGGGCCACCTGGCCGACGGCGCGCTCCACCTGACCGGACGCACGAGCCGGCTGGTCAACGTGGGCGGACGCAAGATCGACCCGATCGAGATCGCCGACGTGCTGCGCGGGGCCCCCGGAGTGCGGGACGCGGTCGCCTTCGAGGCCGAGAACCAGCACGGCGAACCGACCCTGGCCGCCGTCGTCGCCGTCGAACCCGGCGTCACCGCACAGTCCCTGCGCGCCCACTGCGCGGCGACGCTCCCCGCCTTCAAGGTGCCCGGGATCCTCCGCCCGGTGGACAGCATCCCGGCGAACTCGATCGGCAAGCCGTCCATCGAGCGCCTGCGGCGGCTGCTCACCGAGCCGCCCGCCGCCACCTGACCCCGCACCCGCTCCACGACCCTCCAAGGCCCTTACCAGGAACAGGAACTCCCCATGGACAACACCGACCTGCGTGCCAAGATCCTCGAACTCGCCATCGCGGCCGGCGACGGCAGCGTCTCCGCCGACGAACTCGCCGGCGCCGACTACTCGCTCCGCGACGTCGGTTACTCCTCGCTCTCCTACATGCGCCTGATCGACAGCATCGAGAACGAGGTCGGCGTCTACCTGGACCCGGAGGCGCCCATCGAGCACTACGAGTCCATCGACTCCGTCACGGCCCTCGTCGTCGCCAGCGGAATCGGCGCCGATGCCTGAGGCCCCGCTGCCCGAGGCGCCGCTGCCCGAGGCCCCGGTGCCCGAGGCGGCCGCGCACCCCCGCCCCACGATCGGGATCGTCGGCCTCGGCCGGCTCGGCTCGGCCCTGAGGTCGCTGTGCGAGGCGGAGGGCACGAGGGTCACCCTCACCGCCTCCCGGCGCGGCGGCTGGTCCGCCGAGGACGTCCCGGACGTCCTCGTCGACGCCAGCGCGCCCGACGCGCACACCGACGTCCTCGACTACTGCGCCACCCGCCGGGTCCCGCTCGTCGCCTGCGTGTCCAACCTGACGGACGCCCAGGGGAAGGCGCTGGCGGAGCTGGCCGGGACGGTGCCGGTGGTCCGGGCCACCAACCTCGCCTTCGGCCACTACCTCCAGGCGCGCATCGCCGAGCTCACCGCCGCCCTCGCCACGGGCCGCTTCGAGGCGACCACCACCGTCCGGGAGCGCCACCCGCTCGGCAAGGCGCACCGTCCGAGCGCCACCGCGCTGGCCCTGGCCCGCACCTGGGAGAACGCCGGCGGCCGGGCGGTGGCCGACATCTCCGACGAGCGGGCCGGACTGCCCGTCAGCGAGCACGAGCTGACCCACACCTGGGACGGCGAGGCGCTGCACGTGCGCCACCACGTCGCCGACTGGACGGTCCCCGCCCGGGGCGCGCTGGCGGCCGCCGCCTGGGCCCGCACCGCACCCCCCGGCCTGGTCACCATGCGCACCGTCTTCGACGACCTGACCGCCCCCACGACCCCGGCCACGCACACACCCCCGACGACCCCGGCCACGCACACACCCCCCACGACCGCGAGGAGCGCGACATGACCACCGACGGACCGGTGCCGCTGAACCCGGCCGAACGCCGGCTCGTCCTCCAGGTGGCGGCCGGCGCCCGGATGCTCTCCCTCGACGGCCACGACGACTTCAACCAGGGCCAGATCTCCGCCCGGATCCCCGGCCGCGACGAGTTCTTCATCAAGAACGCCCTGGTCGGCTTCGACGAGGCCACCCCGGAGAACGTCGTGCGCTGCCCGGTGGACCACACCCGCCCCGCCCCGCCGCCGGCCCCGCCGGAACTCCCGCTGCACCAGGCCATCTACCGGGCCCGCCCGGACGTCAACGGCATCGTCCACAGCCACGCGCCCCACACCCTCCTGTTCGGCGCCACCGACCTGCCGATGCGCCCGATCTCGCACGACGGCGCCTACTTCCGCGACCGCATCGGCCTGTTCACCGCGACCAGCAACACCGTCCTCGACATCGAGACCGGCGACCAGATCGCCAAGGACCTCGGCGAACACCCCGCCGTCCTGCTGCGCAACCACGGCGGCGTGATCGTCGGCAAGAGCGTGCGGCACGCCGCCGTCTTCGCCCAGGTGCTGGAGCGGGCCTGCCGCCTCCAGCTGACGGCCGAGGGCACCGGCGTCCCGTACACCTGGTCCACCGAGCAGGACGTCGCCGCCAAGCAGGACTTCATCTACGCCGACCTCTCCGTGCGCTCCTACTGGGACTACGCCGTGCGCCGGGTCGTCCGGCACTGGCCGGAGACCGCCGCCTGGGGCCTGGCCTGACCCGCAGGACACGCCCTGACCCCGCCCACCCACCCGAACACCCACGGAGGTCGTCCGTTGAAGGTCCAGCGCATCCTGCCCACCGAGGAGGCGGCCGAGCTGCTCGGCCTGGTCCGGGACATCGCGACCGGCGAACTCGCACCCCGCGTAGCCGAGTTCGAGGCGGCCCACGAGTTCCCCCGGGACATCGTGCGCACCCTGGGCAAGGCCGGGCTGCTGAGCCTGCCGTACCCCGAGGAGTACGGCGGCGCAGGCCAGCCCTACGAGGTCTACCTCCAGGCGCTGGAGGAGATCGCCTACCACTGGTTCGCGGTGGCCGAGGCGGTCAACGTGCACAACCTCGCCTGCTTCGGCACCGCCGCCTACGGCACGAAGGCGCAGCGCGAGGACCTCCTGCCCGGCATGCTGGGCGGCGAACTCCTCGGCGCCTACTGCCTGTCCGAGGCGGAGGCCGGTTCGGACGCGGCCTCGCTGAGCACCCGCGCGGTGCGCCACGACGACGGCTACGGCCTCACGGGGACGAAGGCGTGGGTCACCCACGCGGGCCACGCCGACTTCTACACCGTCTTCGCCCGCACCGGCGGCCCGGGGGCCCGGGGCCTGTCCTGCCTGGTGGTCCCCGCCGGCACACCGGGCATGGTGGTGCACGAGCCGGAGCGCAAGCTCGGCGTGTGGGCCAACCCCACCGCCCAGGTCGGCTTCGAGGACCTCCGGGTGCCGGCCGACCGGCTGATCGGCCGGGAGGGCAAGGGCTTCCTGATCGCGATGGGCGCCCTGGACTGCGGCCGGCTGGGCATCGCGGCCTGCGCGGTCGGCATCGCCCAGGCCGCCGCCGACTACGCGGTGCGCTACGCCAAGGAGCGCCGCCAGTTCGGGCAGCGCATCATCTCCTTCCAGGGCGTCGGCTTCATGCTCGCCGACATGGCCACCCAGATCGCCGCGGCCCGGGCGCTGACCCTGGCCGCCGCCCGCCTGAAGGACGCCGGCCGGCCGTACTCGCTGGAGGCGGCGAAGGCGAAGCTGTTCGCCACCGACGTGGCGATGAAGGTGACCACCGACGCGGTGCAGGTGCTCGGCGGCGCCGGCTACGTCGCCGACCACCCGGTGGAGCGCTGGATGCGCGAGGCCAAGCTCCTGCAGATCGTCGAGGGCACCAACCAGATCCAGCGCATGGTCATCTCCCAGGGCCTGGACTGAGGCCCGCGTCAGACCCCCGCCACCACGCACCGCCTCGCACGAGGCAACCGAAGGGAAGTTCGGAACACGATGACCACGGTCGAGGAGCGGACCATCACACTGGACTCCGCGAGGTCCGGGACGGGCCCGGCCACCTGGGGCCAGCGGGCGATCTGGGGGGTCGTCACCCGCCTGGGAGACGACGCCCCCCGGTACAACCTGCGGCTCGACCTGCCCCTGACCCCGCCGCGCCCCGCCGCCCGCGTCCTCGCGGACCTGGCGGAACTGCTGCGGATGCACGACAGCCTCCACACCCGGCTGCTGCCCACCGGCGAGGACGGTCTGGAGCAGGTCGTGGACGGCAGCGGCGAGCTCCCGGTCGCGGTGCGGACGTGCTCCGCGCAGCAGGCCCCGGCCGTCGGCGAGGCCCTCATGGAGGACCTGGCCGGCCGCCCCTTCGACCACGCGCGCGAGTGGCCCTTCCGGGTCGGCCTCGTGGAGTGCGGGGGCCTGGTCCACCGCCTGGTGCTGGCGGCCTCGCACACCGCGATGGACCTCTGGGGCGAGGGACGGATGCTGCGCGACCTGGCGCTGATCGAAGCGGGCGAGCGCGCCGAGGACCTGCTGCGCGCGCGCCCCGCCCTCCAGCCGCTGGAGGCCGCCGCCACCCAGGCCTCGCCGCTCGGCCGCCGCCGCGACGAGGGCGCCCGCCGCTACTGGTGCGAGCAACTGGCCGCCGGACCCCGGCAGATCCACCGGCAGCCCGCCGCGCCGGAGCTCAGGGTCACCGACCCGGGCCGGCTGTTCCCCAACGCGCTGCTGCGCTCGCCCGCCCTGGCCGTCGCCGTCGAACGGGTCGCCGCGGACCTCGGGGTGAGCGACGCCGCGCTGCTCCTGGGCGCGGCCTCCCACCAGCTGGCCCGGATGTCCGGCAGCCGCGACGTCCTGTTCCAGGTCGTCGTGAGCAACCGCTTCCAGCCGGCCGCCGCCGAGTCGGTCAGCACGATGGCCCAGGAGGCGGTGTTCCTCCTCACCGACGCCGACCGGGACTTCGCGGACGCGGTGCGCCGCACCCGGTCCGTCTCCTTCAGCGCCTTCCGCCACGCGGGCTACGACAAGTGGGCGCTGGAACGGGAGGTGGCGGGCCTCGTGGAGCGCGGCGAGGCTGCCGACCACTCGTACTGGTGGAACGACACCCGGGACCCGGGCAGCGGGCCGTTCGACACCGTCGAGCGCCCGAAGGAGGCGCTGGCCGACCTGGCGACGCGCACC
>NZ_JAQYXB010000432.1:0-371 GCF_036322405.1 Streptomyces sp. SP17BM10
GGGGGGGGGGGGGGGGGTTTGGGGGTAGTTTCGAGGGCGCCGCGCCCCGGGCCCCACCGGCAAGAACGCCCCCCCCACGGACCACGACACCCCGGCGCCGGGCGAGCGGCCGCCGCCAGCCCACCCCACCCGCGCGCCCCCCCCCCGCCCCCGCCCGCCCCGCCCCCGGCGCCGGCGCCGCCCCCGGCCACCGCCCCGCCCCCGGCACCAACGTGTTTTACTTATTCTGCGACCACCGAGATCTACACTCGATCGTAGTCTATGTCCCTTCCGGACTCTCTTCCGATCTCAGGCCCCGCTCGGTGCCCTAGAAGGAGTTCACCGACCGCGGATCGGACCGGCGCAGCGCCGCCGCCCCCGAAGAGGAACCC
>NZ_JAQYXB010000433.1:0-50117 GCF_036322405.1 Streptomyces sp. SP17BM10
CCCGGGCGATTAGCTCAGCGGGAGAGCACTTCGTTCACACCGAAGGGGTCACTGGTTCGATCCCAGTATCGCCCACCGGACAGCATGCAGGCCCTGATCGGGATACCGGTCAGGGCCTGCGGCGCGTTCGGGGCCGCCCCGCTACGCCGCCGCCTCGCAGCCGTGCTCCGGTTCCAGGCGCCGCCCGCAGCCGCACCTGGCCGGCCGCAGCGGCCAGGACAGGTCCACCCGCTCCGGCGTCCCCGACCGGTCGAACCAGTTCTGCAGCCCCCGCGCCTGCGCCGCGTGCCAGATCGCCTGCCGCAGGTGCAGCTCCGCCGCCGTGAGCCCGCCCAGCGCCGCCGGGTAGCGGGCGCCGATCGTCCGCGTCAGCGCGAGCGCCGCCGAGGCGTCCGCCGCCGCGTCGTGCGCGCCGGCCAGCTCCACGCCGTAGTGCGCGCACAGGTCGGTGAGCGTCCGGCGGCCCTTGCGGTAGCGGTCCACGTGCTTGTCCAGCACCCGCGGATCCAGCACCACCAAACCGGCCGCGCCCAGCCCACCCGTCAGCGGGAGGCCGTGGTGGCGGCGCAACTCCCGGTCCAGCAGCGTCAGATCGTAGGGCGCGTTCATCACCACCACTGGCCGCCCGGCCCTGGCCTGCGCGGCCAGGGCCCGGGTTATCTCCGCCACGACGGCGCGGGCCGGACGGCCGTGTGCGCGCACGTGGTCGTCGGTGATGCCGTGCACCGCCCGGGCGCCGTCCGGGATCGGGACCCCGGGATCGGCCAGCCAGGTCTCGGTCTGCACGGGCGCGCCCGGGGCGAGTTGGACGACCAGGGCGGCCGAGACGATCCGGTCGTGCTCGACGTCCACGCCGGTGGTCTCGGTGTCGAAGGAGGCGAGTGGGCCGGTGTACCAGTAGTGCTGCATGACTGCCCCTCAGACGTGCGGTCCGCACCCCGGTGATACCCGGTTCTGACGCCCGCTCAACCGTTTGGCGCAGGCCGGGCCGGGGATCCTGCCGGTAGGACCGGGGGGAGGGGCGATGGCGCTGACACAGCCGCAGCCCGACGGGGCGGCGGCGGTCCTGCGGGGGAACCTCGCGGTGACGGCCTGCATGGAGACGCTGCAGGTCGGCTACCTGCACGCGGTCGCCGCGGCGGCCGGCTGCTCGCTCTCCCAGCCCTTCCCGGACAACGGCATCGACTGGCAGGTCAGCCACGGCTCCCGGGCGCACGAGGTCGACGACGAGGTCACCATCAAGATCCAGCTCAAGGCGACCCAGCAGATCGCGCCCGACCCGGCCGGCCCGTTCTTCAGCTTCACCCTGGACAACGACCACCTGCGCAAGCTCGCCCGGGCCCGCGTCGCGGTGCCCCGGATCCTGGTGGTCATGCTGCTGCCGCGCCGGGTCGACCACTGGCTGGCGGCCCGGCCGGACGCGCTCGAACTGCGGCACTGCTGCTACTGGGTCAACCTGGCCGGCCACCCCGTCACCGGGCAGCGCCGCACCAACGTCCGGGTGCCCACCACGAAGGTCTTCGACGACCGCGCGCTGTGCGACATCATGGCCAGGGTCGGCGCGGGCGACAGCCCGTGACGGCCCGGCCCCGGCCGGGAGGAGCCGCACCCATGACACCACCCCACGCACCGGGCGAGCCCGAGCGCGTCCTGCCCGACCCGGCCACCGTCGACCCGGCGGTGCTCGCCACCCTGCTCGCCCGGCACGGCTGGGTGCGGCGCGGCGGCCCCGCCGCCCGCTACGGCCGCTGGACACCGCCGGACGACGACCCCGGCACGAGCCTGCTCGTCCCCGCCGGCGACGGCTTCGACGACGCGGTCGACCTCCTCGCCGACGCCGTCACCGCCCTCTCCCGCTCGCGCAGCCCCTCCGCCCGCTCGATCCTGCTCGCCCTCGCCGTGCCGGGCGACGAACTGCGCTGGCACCGCGAGGTGCCCGGACCGGCCGGCACCGCGCCCTGGGAGGACGCCGAACGCCTCGGGCGGGCCGCGCGCGGCATGCTCGCCGCCGGCGCCAAGGCCGGCCGGACCAGGGCCGCCTACTTCGGCGCCCGCCTGGACACCTGGGCCGACGACTTCCTGGACCGCGTCCTGGTCGTCGAACAGGGCGCCGGCCTCACCGCCTACACCCCCGCCCCGGAGGGCCGCGCCGCCGTCACCACCCTCGTCCGCGCGCTGGAGGCACTGCGCGACGCCGTCGACTACCGGCGGGTCAGCGGCGGGCCCGAGGCCTTCGAGAACGCCGTCCAGGCCGGGGTCAGCCGCGAGCTCGTGCAGTCCGTCGAGGACCTCGTGCGCGGCGCGACCGCCGCCCGCCTCGCCGTCGCCTGGTCGCCCGCCGCCGGGACGCCGGGCGGCTTCGGCGATCGCCGCGTCGTCCTCGACTTCTCGCCCGGGGACCTGCCGGCCCTCGCCGAGGCCGCCGAACTCCTGGAGAGCATCGAGCCCGCCGTCGCCGTCACCGTCGTCGGCGTCGTCGTCCGCCTCAAGCGCGCCGACCCGACCGGCCCCGGCACCGCCCGCCTGCGGGTGCTGGCCGGCGCCGAGGTCCGCGAGCTCAAGGTCCGGCTGCCCGACCCCGACTACCGGCTCGCCGTCGAGGCCCACCTCGGGGGCGTCCCGGTGCGGGTCACCGGCCGGCTGGAGAGCCGCGGCGGATTCCGTCGACTCACCCGCTCGCACGGCCTTGAACTGTGCGGATGGGACGAGGGCGACCGGGAGCGCCTGCTCAAGGGACTCCACGACGGGCTCCGCGACGGGGGCGACGGCCCCTAGACCGCCGTCGGTGGACGGTGGGGGCGGCGCTCTCGGTACCATCGTCACGCGCAGCGCAGTGCTGCGTCCTCTAATCCAGCACGTCAGGAGAGACCGGTGACGGACGTCCGGGTAATCATCAGCCGCGAACCCGATCGGGAAGAGCGCGTGGTGACCACGGGCACTACGGCCGCCGAGCTCTTCGCCGACGACCGTTCGATCATCGCCGCCCGCGTCGGCGGCCAGCTCAAGGACCTCGCCTACGCCGTCCAGGACGGCGACGAGGTCGAGCCGGTCGCGATCGACAGCAAGGACGGCCTGGACATCCTGCGCCACTCCACCGCGCACGTCATGGCGCAGGCCGTGCAGCAGCTCTTCCCCGAGGCCAAGCTGGGCATCGGCCCGCCGGTCAAGGACGGCTTCTACTACGACTTCGACGTCGAGAAGCCCTTCCACCCCGATGACCTCAAGGCCATCGAGAAGAAGATGCAGGAGATCATCAAGCGCGGGCAGAAGTTCTCCCGCCGCGTGGTCACCGACGAGTCCGCCCGCGAGGAGCTGGCCGCCGAGCCGTACAAGCTCGAACTGATCGGCCTCAAGGGCTCCGCCGCCACCGCCGGCGAGGGCGCCGACGTCGAGGTCGGCGCCGGCGAGCTCACCATCTACGACAACCTGGACGCCAAGACCGGCGACCAGTGCTGGGGAGACCTCTGCCGAGGCCCGCACCTGCCCAGCACCCGTCACATCCCGGCGTTCAAGCTGATGCGCAACGCGGCCGCCTACTGGCGCGGCAGCGAGAAGAACCCGATGCTCCAGCGCATCTACGGGACCGCGTGGCCGAGCAAGGACCAGCTCAAGGCCCACCTCGACTTCCTGGAGGAGGCCGAGAAGCGCGACCACCGCAAGCTCGGCAACGAGCTCGACCTCTTCTCCGTCCCCGAGGAGATCGGCTCCGGCCTCGCCGTCTTCCACCCCAAGGGCGGCATCATCCGCCGCGCCATGGAGGACTACTCCCGCAAGCGGCACGAGGAAGAGGGCTACGAGTTCGTCTACACCCCGCACGCCACCAAGGGGAAGCTCTTCGAGAAGAGCGGCCACCTCGACTGGTACGCGGACGGCATGTACCCGCCCATGCAGCTCGACGAGGGCGTGGACTACTACCTCAAGCCGATGAACTGCCCGATGCACAACCTGATCTTCGACGCGCGCGGCCGCTCGTACCGTGAACTGCCGCTGCGCCTCTTCGAGTTCGGGACCGTGTACCGGTACGAGAAGTCGGGCGTCGTGCACGGCCTGACCCGTGCCCGCGGCTTCACGCAGGACGACGCGCACATCTACTGCACCCGCGAGCAGATGGCGGAGGAGCTCGACTCCACGCTGACCTTCGTGCTCAACCTGCTCCGCGACTACGGTCTGACCGACTTCTACCTGGAGCTGTCGACCAAGGACGAGGAGAAGTTCGTCGGGTCGGACGAGACCTGGGAGGAGGCCACCGCCGTTCTGGCGGCCGTGGCCGAGAAGCAGGGCCTGCCGCTGGTGCCGGACCCGGGCGGCGCGGCCTTCTACGGCCCGAAGATCTCGGTGCAGGCGCGGGACGCCATCGGCCGGACCTGGCAGATGAGCACCATCCAGCTGGACTTCAACCTGCCGGAGCGCTTCGACCTGGAGTACACGGCGGCGGACGGCTCGCGTCAGCGGCCGGTCATGATCCACCGCGCGCTGTTCGGCTCGATCGAGCGGTTCTTCGCGGTGCTGCTGGAGCACTACGCCGGCGCCATGCCGCCGTGGCTGGCCCCGGTCACCGTCACCGGCATCCCGATCACCGACGAGCACGTGCCCTACCTGCTGGAGGTCGCGGCCGAGCTCAAGAAGCACGGGATCCGCGTCGAGGTGGACACCTCGGACGACCGCATGCAGAAGAAGATCCGCAACGCGCAGAGGTCCAAGACCCCGTACATGCTGATCGCGGGCAACGACGACGTCGAGGCGGGTGCCGTCTCGTTCCGCTACCGCAACGGCGAGCAGAAGAACGGCGTGCCGCTGGCGGACGCGGTCGCCGAGATCGTGGACGCGGTGAAGAACCGCATCCAGGTGTGACGTAGCGGTTCGATCGACCCCGGTGTGGGGCAGGCTCCCGAGGAGTCTGCCCCACGCGGCTTTGCAAGCACCGTCGGGCGAATATGCTGATCAGCATGACGACTGAGCCGGAACTGCAGCGGGGCGTCGGTGAGCCGGACGGCTTCCGCCGCCTGTGGACCCCCCATCGGATGGCGTACATCCAGGGTGAGAACAAGCCCACCGGCCCGGCTCCGGACGACGGTTGCCCGTTCTGCTCGATCCCGTCGCTGAGCGACGAGGACGGGCTGGTCATCGCACGCGGCGGCTCGGTGTTCGCGGTGCTGAACCTCTACCCGTACAACGGCGGTCACTTGATGGTCGTCCCGTACCGGCACGTCGCGGACTACACGGACCTGGACGCGGCCGAGACCGCCGAGCTGGCCGTGTTCACCAAGAAGGCGATGACCGCGCTGCGGGCCGCCTCCGGTGCGCACGGGTTCAACATCGGGATGAACCAGGGCGCGGCGGCCGGCGCCGGAATCGCGGCGCACCTGCACCAGCACGTGGTGCCGCGCTGGGGCGGGGACACCAACTTCATGCCGGTGGTGGGGCACACGAAGGTGCTGCCGCAGCTGCTGGCGGACACCCGCAAGATGCTGGCCGAGGTCTGGCCGCAGGACTGAGCGGGCGATCGCGCAGAGGAAGGGGCCCGTCACCGGGAGGATTCGGTGACGGGCCCCTTCGTCGCGGTGGGCCGGCTCAGCCGGCGTCGAACTGGTCGACCTTGTACGGCCGGGTGCCCTGCGCCTCGGACTTGATGATCGAGGTGCGGTTCTTGAAGAAGCGCTCGGTGTCGAGGTCGTGCTCCTCCAGGAACTCCAGCGTGGCGGCGTGGACCGCGCTGAGCACCGGGACGGAGGCGTTGAGCGCGTTGTCCGTCATGAAGCGGCTGCTCCACGGCGGGTTAGCCCAGGCGTGCCGGAAGCCGAAGGGCTCGGGCAGGCCGATCCCGCCGCCGAGCCAGGCGAGCAGGCCGGGGACGCGGACGAGGGGCGCGCGCAGGGCCTGGCGCACCACTTCGTCGTTGTCGATCAGGGGGAGCTGGACGGTGCGCTCCTCCCAGAACTTGCCGGTCTTCTGGATCGTCTTCTCCTTGGGAGCGGGCTTGTCCCCGAAGACGCCGGCGACCGGGCCGAGCGCGTAGCCGGCGACCGTCACGGTGAGGGTGTTGGCGAGCAGGGTGACGGTGACGGTGAAGGTGATGATCAGCTTGCCGTCGAAGGTGATGAACTGGGTCGCCAGGTAGTGACGGGCGCCGCCGCCGGAGAAGGTCTGCTTGTCGGCGATGGCCTGGACGGCGAAGTCGCGCATCCGGTCGCCGTCCATGTCCGCGCCGGCGGGGCGGGAGATCTCGTCGGCGTTCTCGCCGACTTCGAGGACCGCCCACTGCTTGATCGAGACGTTGGTCATGCCGCTGTTGGCGACCTCGCTGATCGAGAGCCCCTTGAGGTGGGCGCCGATCTTGCGGACGAGGTCCCAGGGGTGGAAGGCGCGGAAGTCGCTGTGGCCCTCGGCGGGGCGCAGCACGTCGACGAGTCGCCATTCGCCCCAGCGGCGGCCGACGCCGAGGATGCCCTTGGGTCCGGCGTAGTGCTGGACGTTGGTCTCCTGCTCGGCTTCGAGGCGGCCGAGTTTGTCGCGCAGGTCGACGGCCTTCTTGTCGAGGTCGTCGCGGGGGACGGCCTTGGCGACGGTGGCGGCGACGGCGTTGCCCTCGACGAGGGCCTGCCAGCGTGCGCGGAGTTCGCGGGTGGTGCGCAGGACGATGCGTTTGGCGAGGAACCAGCCGATCACCGGGGCGATCATGGTGATGCGCAGGTAGAGGCCGAGGATCCCGGCGGCCGGGGGGCGCAGGGCGAGGAGGACGGCGACGGCGCCGGCGGCGAGGAGGGCGAGGCCGCCGTAGACCTCGTTCTGGCGGGACTTGTCCTTGAGGAGCCAGGTGCGGAGGTAGAACGCGGCCAGCCAGATGAGGGTGCCGGGCAGGGCGAGGACGCCGAAGACCACGGTGATGGTGGTGAGTTGGCGGTCCCGGTTGGCGCGGAACTCCTGGGCGGCGAGGCAGTGTTCGACGATCTGGCGGGTGTCGGTGCCGAAGGAGGGCACGATGGGCTTGCGGGTCGCGCCGAGGGCGCGGGCGATGACGGCGGCGCTGAAGGCCTCGCCGAGATTGGCTCGGAACAGTCGGAAGCGGGGCTTCTTGTAGGTGGCGGCGCCGACCTTCTCGACGAAGGGTTCGATCTCGCCGTCCCGGTAGGCGGCGGAGGAGAGCGCCTGGGTGACGGCGGTCTGCGGGCCGGCGTCGGTCCGGGGTATCTGCGCACCCGGGGTCATGTCGAGTGTGGTCACGGTGGCGTCCCCTCCTCCCCTTGTCAGCGGCAGGTTACCGTGCCGTGGTGGTGCTGCGCGGATGATCGTCTGAAGTACCGTCGCGATCGGGCCGCGTTGGTTCGAGAGGCATGATGCCCAGCTTCGCCGGTGTCGATGCCCGGTGGACGGGGTCCGGTGGGGTGGGTGCAAGATGATCGTGACGTGCGATGGAAGGGGATGCCGTGAAGGATCCGGTGCTGGTTTTCGACGGGGACTGCGCGTTCTGTTCGTCGTGCCTGGGGTGGGCGGAGCGGTACCCGCGGCAGACGCTGGCGTCGGGGGGCTGGGAGGCGGTGCCGTTCCAGTTCGCCGATCTGGCGGCGCTGGACGCGCGGGCGGGTGGTTCGGGGGAGGTCAGCTGGGAGCGTGCGGAGCGCGAGGTGCTGTGGGTGACTCCGGCGGGGCGGGTGTACGGGGGTGCGCAGGCGGTGGCGCGGCTGCTGATGCGGTCGGGTGGCGCGTGGGCGTACCTGGGCGCGGTGTTGACGCTGGCTCCGGTGCGGCCGGCGGCGGCCGTGGTGTACCGCTGGGTGGCGAAGAACCGGCACCGGCTGCCGGGTGGTACGGCGGCGTGCGCGCTACCGAGGCGGGACACGGCTCGGTCCGCGTAGGACCTCAGTCGTCGTAGCGCTCGGCGACGGCGGGCGGCATGGGCTCGTGCCGCAGGTAGGCGCGGGTGAACTCGGCGGTGCCGTGGGTGAGGGAGCGCAGGTCGAGGGGGTAGCGGGTGAGTTCGAGCTCGGGGACCTCGGCGCGCAGGAGGGTGAGTCCGGGGCTGGCGTTGTCGGTGCCGAGGACGCGGCCGCGGCGTGCGGAGAGGTCCCCGAGGACGGCGCCGAGGTAGTCGTCGGGGAGCAGGACGCTGACGGCGGCGACGGGTTCGAGCAGGCGGATGACGGCGTGTTCGGCGGCGTCGCGCAGGGCGAGGGCGGCGGCGGTCTGGAAGGACGCGTCGGAGGAGTCGACGGAGTGGGCCTTGCCGTCGGTGAGGGTGACGCGCACGTCGACGAGCGGGTGGCCGGTGGCGATGCCCTTGGCGAGCTGGGCGCGGACGCCCTTCTCGACGGACGGGATGAAGTGCTTGGGCACCGCGCCGCCGACGACGTGTTCCTGGAACTCGAAGCCGGAGCCGGCGGGGAGGGGTTCGACCTCGAGGTCGCAGATGGCGTACTGGCCGTGGCCGCCGGACTGCTTGACGAGGCGGCCGTGGCCGGCGGCGGCGCTGCCGAAGGTCTCGCGCAGGGCGACCTTGGGTGCGACGGTGTCGACGTGGACGCCGTGGCGGGTGCGCAGGCGATCGAGGACGACGTCGGCGTGGGCCTCGCCGGTGCACCAGAGGACGAGCTGGTGGGTGTCGGGGTTCTGTTCGAGGCGCAGGGCCGGGTCCTCGGCGGTGAGGCGGGTGAGGGCCTGGGAGAGCTTGTCGTCGTCGGCCTTGCTGTGGGCTTCGACGGCGATGGGCAGCAGGGGTTCGGGGAGGGTCCAGCCGTCGAGTTCGACGGGGTGGCCGGGGTCGTGGACGATGTCGCCGGCGCGGGCGGTGGTGAGTTTGGCGGCGCAGACGAGGTCGCCGGCGACGGCGTGCGGGACGGGTCGCTGGAGTTTGCCGAAGGGGCTGCTGAGGGCGGTGACGCGTTCGTCGCCGTCCTGGTCGCCGGCGTGCGCGGGGCCGGTGAGGTGGATGCGGGTGTCGGGGCGCAGGGTGCCGGCGTAGACGCGCAGGAGGCTGACGCGGCCGACGTAGGCGTCGCCGGTGACGCGGACGACCTGGGCGGCGAGGGGGGCGTCGGGGTCGCAGGCGGGGGCCGGGCGGGTGCGTTCGGTGGGGTCGGGGAAGGTGTGGGCGATGAGGTCGAGGAGTTCGGCGGCGCCGAGGCCGTTCTCGCTGGTGGGGACGGCGGGGTGGAGCGCGCAGGCGAGGACTTCGCGGCGCATGCCGGCTTCGAGGGCGTCGGTGTCGAGGGTGTCGCCGGCGAGGTAGCGCTCCATGAGGACGTCGTCCTGGCCGGAGATGGCCTCGACGAGGCTCTCGCGGGCGGGGCCGGTCTCGGGCAGCGGGGTGGCGTCGCCGTAGGTCTGTCCGGTGAGGAGGTCGACGCTGCCGTCGGGGTGGCCGTCGTGGTGGACGGGCAGGAACAGCGGGCGCAGGGTGTCGGGGCCGAGGTCGAAGGCGTCGTGGCACGCGGTGAGGATGTCGTCGAAGCCGCTGCGGGCGAGGTCGAGCTTGGCGACGGCGATGGCGCGGGGGATGCCTTCGGCGGCGCACTCGCGCCAGAGGGCGCGGGTGGGGGCGGTGACGGGGTCGGTGGCGGAGACGACGAAGACGGCGGCGTCGGCGGCGTGCAGGGCGGCGCGCAGGTCGGCGGCGAAGTCCGGGTGGCCGGGCGGGTCGATCAGGTTGATCTTGGTGCCGCGCCATTCGAGGGGGAGCAGCGCGAGCTGGACGGAGCGTTGCTGCTGGTGCTCGATGTCCTCGTGGTCGGAGACGGTGGTGCCGTCGGCGACGCGGCCGGCCCGGCCGGTGGCGCCGGCGGTGAGGGCGAGGGTCTCGGCGAGGGTGGTCTTGCCCACACCGCTGCAGCCGATGAGGACGACGTTGCGCAGGTCGCGGGGGCCGCTGACGGCGGGGGCCTGGCCGGCTCGTGCGGTGCTGCGGTCGGGCATCGGGGTCTCCTCCCGTGGCGCCGAGGCTGTCTTTCGAAAGTCTAGGGTCGGGTTCCGCCGGGGCGCGTGTCGTGCGGGCGGCCGGTCGTCGTGCGCGTGGGCGGGTCGGGCGGTGCGCCGTCGGGCGGTGCGTGCGCCGGAGCGTGTCGTCGGCGTGGCTACGATGGGTGCGCCGGACGGGCTGATCCGTCCGGCCGTCTGCCGCGCGTGTTGCGCCAGGCGGGTACCAGGGAGATCGGAGCGGTCGGGAAGGCCATGCTCAACAAATACGCGCGTGCCTTCTTCACACGTGTCCTGACCCCGTTCGCCGCGTTCCTGATCCGGCTGGGCGTGAGCCCGGACGCCGTGACGCTGATCGGTACCGCCGGTTCGGTGGCCGGTGCGCTGGTGTTCTTCCCGCGCGGGGAGTTCTTCTGGGGCACCATCACGATCACGCTGTTCATCTTCTCGGACCTGGTGGACGGGAACATGGCGCGCCAGCTGGGCCGGAGCACCAAGTGGGGCGCGTTCCTGGACTCGACGCTGGACCGGGTCGCCGACGCGGCGATCTTCGGCGGTCTGGCGATGTGGTACGCGGGCAAGGGCGACAACAACCTGCTGTGCGCGGTGGCGATCGTGTGCCTGGCGAGCGGTCTGGTGGTGTCGTACACGAAGGCGCGGGCGCAGAGCCAGGGCCTGCCGTGCGACGTGTCGGGGCTGGTGGAGCGGGCCGAGCGGCTGGTGGCCAGCCTGGTGGCGGCCGGGGTCGCGGGGCTGCACGAATTCGGGGTGCCGTACGTGGAGTGGCTGCTGCCGGTCGCGCTGTGGCTGGTCGCCGTGGGCAGCCTGATCACGGTGCTGCAGCGGATGCTGACCGTGCGCCGCGAGGCGTTCGAGGCCGACCGCGTGGCGGCCGGGAGCTGATGGGGGGCGTCCTGCGGTGACGGACCGACTGGTGTACTGGGCGTACGCGCTGGGCTGGGCGGTGCTGAGGCACCTGCCGGAGCGGGTGGCGCGGGGGTTGTTCGACCGGCTGGCGGACTACGCGTGGCGCAAGCGCGGCAAGCGGGTGCTGCAGCTGGAGGCGAACCTGCGGCGGGTCCGTCCCGGGCTGGACGAGGCGGCGCTGCGGGCGCTGTCGCGGGCGGGGATGCGCTCGTACCTGCGGTACTGGATGGAGTCGTTCCGGCTGCCGGTGTGGAGCCGGGAGCGGGTCGCCGGGGACGTGCGGGTGGAGGGCTTCGAGCACCTGCGCGGGGCCCTGGAGGCAGGCCGCGGCGCGGTGATAGCGCTGCCGCACATGGGCAACTGGGACCTCGCGGGCACCTGGGTGGCACAGCAGGGCCATCCGTTCACGACGGTCGCCGAGCGGCTGAAGCCGGAGCGGCTGTTCGACCGGTTCGTGGAGTTCCGGGAGGGCCAGGGCATGGAGGTCCTGGCGCTGACGGGCGGCGGGGTGAACGTGATCGGCACGCTGGCGCGACGGCTGCGCGAGGGCCGGCTGGTGTGCCTGGTAGGGGACCGGGACCTGTCGGAGGCGGGCATCGAGGTGTCGTTCTTCGGCGAGGCGACGCGGATGCCGGCCGGGCCGGCGGCGCTGTGCCAGCGGACGGGGGCGGCGCTGCTGCCGGTGACGCTCTGGTACGACGGGCCGCTGCTGCGGGCGCGGATCCACCCGGAGGTGCCGGTGCCGGCGGAGGGCGACCGCAAGGAGCGGACGCTGGCGATGACGCAGGCGATGGCGGACGTGTGGGAGCGGGGGATCGCCGAGCACCCCGAGGACTGGCACATGCTGCAGCGCTTCTGGCTGGCCGACCTTCCCGTCCGTGAGACGGTTGGGGGGACAGCGGGGGAGCAGGTGGGGGAGCGGGTCCTGCCGGCGCGCGGGGACGCGCCGGAGCCGGCCGGCGAGCCCGCGGCGGAGGCGACCGGGTCCTGAGGGGACCGGGCCCCCGCCGTACCGGAGCACGCGAAGGAGCATGAGGAACCCGTGAAGATCGGCATCGTCTGCCCGTACGACTGGGACGTCCCCGGCGGGGTGCAGTTCCACATCCGGGACCTGGCCGAGCACCTGATCGGCCTCGGCCACGAGGTGTCGGTGCTGGCGCCCGCGGAGGACGACGAGGCGCTGCCGCCGTACGTGGTCTCGGCCGGTCGGGCGGTGGCGGTGCCGTACAACGGCTCGGTGGCGCGGCTGAGCTTCGGGATCCTGTCGGCGGCGCGGGTGCGGCGGTGGCTGCACGACGGGCGGTTCGACATCCTGCACGTGCACGAGCCGGCCTCGCCGAGCCTGTCGATGCTGGCCGCGTGGTCGGCGTCCGGGCCGATGGTGGGGACCTTCCACACGTCGAACCCGCGCTCGCGGGCGATGATCGCGGCCTCGCCGATCCTCCAGCCGGGCCTGGAGAAGATGCGGGCCCGGATCGCGGTCTCGGAGTACGCCCGGCGGACGCTGGTCGAGCACCTGGGCGGGGACGCGGTGGTGATCCCCAACGGCGTGGACGTCGGGTTCTTCGCGGAGGCCGAGCCGGACGAGCGCTGGACGGGCGGCGCGGCGGCCGGCGAGCCGGGCACGATCGGCTTCATCGGGCGGATCAACGAGCCGCGCAAGGGCCTGCCGACGCTGCTGGCGGCGCTGCCGAGGATCCTGGCCGAGCGGCCGGGCGTGCGGCTGCTGGTGGCCGGCAAGGGCGACGAGGAGGAGGCCGTGGCGGGCCTGGCCCCCGAGGTGCGGGCGCAGGTCGAGTTCCTGGGCATGGTGAGCGACCGGGAGAAGGCGCGGCTGCTGCGCAGCGTCGACCTGTACGTGGCGCCGAACACCGGCGGCGAGAGCTTCGGGATCATCCTCGTCGAGGCGATGTCGGCGGGCGCGCCGGTGCTGGCGAGCGATCTGGACGCGTTCAAGCAGGTGCTGGACGGCGGCGACGCGGGCGAGCTGTTCCCGGTGGAGGACGCGGACGCGCTGGCGAGGTCGGCGCTGCGGCTGCTGGGGAACCCGGCGCGGCTCGAGGAGCTGCGGAAGGCGGCCTCGCGGCACGTGCGGCGCTTCGACTGGTCGACGGTCGGGGCGGACATCCTGGCGGTGTACGAGACGGTGACGGCGGGCGCGGCGGCGGTCGTCGAGGAGGACGTGCGCAGCGGGCGGCGGGGCCGGTTCGGTCTGGCCAGGGACTGACCGGCCGCCCGGCGGGGGGCAGCCGTCGGCCCGGGTGTTCGCGGAGTTAGGGTCGGTCGACCGTACCGCTGGACGCATGGGGGCGACCGATGCCGCAGATTTCCGTCGACTACTCGTCGAGCCTGGCCGGGACCTTCGACCGCCGGGGCCTGGGCCTCGCGATCAACCGGCTCGCCGAGGAGACGATCGACGCCAAACCGGATTCGTGCAAGACGGTGTTCCGGCAGAGCGAGGTGCTCGTCGTGGGCACCGGCGGGAGGCCCGGGGACGCGCAGGTCTTCGTGGAGTTCCAGATCTTCCCCGGCCGCAGCCCGGAGGCGAAGGCCGCGCTCAGCGAGGGCGTCCTGAAGCTGCTGGCCGAGTACGTGCGCCCGGCGCCGGGGACGCGGCTGTTCACGGCGGTGGACGTCGCGGACATCGACCGGGAGTGCTACCGCAACGCGGCTCTCCAGGGCTGACCCGAGAAGGGCTGCCGGTGACACCCGGTAACGTAGCGGCCCGTGACTACGTGGATCTGGGCCGGCGTGGCCGTGGTGCTGTTCGGCCTGTACCTGAGTTGGACGGCCGGTCGCCTGGACCGGCTGCACGCCCGGATCGACGCCGCCCGGGCGTCGCTGGACGCGCAGCTGGTCCGCCGGGCGTCGGTGGCGATGGAGCTGGCGACCTCGTCGCTGCTGGACCCGGCGGCGTCGCTGCTGCTGCTGGACGCGGCGCACGCGGCCCGGCAGGCGGACGACGAGCAGCGCGAGGTGGCGGAGAGCCAGCTGAGCCTGGCGCTGCGGGCGGTGCTGGCCGAGCCGGAGCAGGTGGCGGTGCTGGTGGCGGAGCCGGGCGGCGAGGAGGCCGTGAGGGACCTCACGGCGGCGGTGCGGCGGGTGCCGATGGCGCGCCGGTTCCACAACGACGCGGTGCGGGCGGCCCGGGCGGTGCGCCAGCACCGGCTGGTGCGGTACTTCCGGCTGGCGGGCAGGGCGCCCTTCCCGATGGCCTTCGAGATGGACGACGCGCCGCCGCCGGCGCTCACCCCGGAGGGCGCTCCGGCGTGACGTCCGGATAGGGCCCGTTTGTCGCATCCGGTGGGGCGGCCTGGACTTGGTGGCGCATGGATGCGTCAATTCATGCGCCTACCATAGGGCGATAGCACTGGTTCATCTTCGAGTGAGGTCTCACGTGTCCACCACCCCCACCACCGCAGACCAGCCGCAGATCGGCACCGCCCGGGTGAAGCGCGGCATGGCCGAGCAGCTCAAGGGCGGTGTGATCATGGACGTGGTCAACGCCGAGCAGGCCAAGATCGCCGAGGACGCCGGCGCTGTCGCCGTCATGGCGCTGGAGCGGGTCCCGGCCGACATCCGCAAGGACGGCGGCGTCGCCCGCATGTCGGACCCCAACATGATCGAGGAGATCATCGAGGCGGTCTCGATCCCGGTCATGGCCAAGTCCCGCATCGGCCACTTCGTCGAGGCCCAGGTCCTGCAGTCGCTCGGCGTCGACTACATCGACGAGTCCGAGGTGCTGACCCCGGCCGACGAGGTCAACCACTCCGACAAGTGGGCCTTCACCACCCCCTTCGTCTGCGGTGCCACCAACCTGGGCGAGGCCCTGCGCCGCATCGCCGAGGGCGCGGCCATGATCCGCTCGAAGGGCGAGGCCGGCACCGGCAACGTCGTCGAGGCGGTCCGCCACCTGCGCCAGATCAAGAACGAGATCGGCCACCTGCGCGCCCTGGACCACAACGAGCTGTACGCCGCCGCCAAGGAGCTGCGCGCCCCGTACGAGCTGGTCAAGGAGGTCGCCGAGCTCGGCAAGCTGCCGGTCGTGCTGTTCTCCGCCGGTGGCGTGGCCACCCCGGCCGACGCCGCGCTGATGCGCCAGCTGGGCGCCGAGGGCGTCTTCGTCGGCTCCGGCATCTTCAAGTCGGGCGACCCGGCCAAGCGCGCCGCCGCCATTGTGAAGGCCACCACCTTCTTCGACGACCCGAAGATCATCGCGGACGCCTCCCGCAACCTGGGCGAGGCCATGGTCGGCATCAACTGCGACACCCTGCCGGAGACCGAGCGCTACGCCAACCGCGGCTGGTAGTCGCCTCCCCCCCCGCACCACCGAGCCGGCCCGCCGCAGCGCTTCGGCGCTCGGCGGGCCGCGCCACGCACTCCCCCAGAAGATCGAACGAGGTTGAAGACCGTGAGCACTCCCGTCATCGGCGTCCTCGCCCTGCAGGGCGACGTCCGTGAGCACCTGGTGGCGCTGGCCGAGGCCGACGCGCTCGCCCGTCCGGTGCGCCGCGCCGAGGAGCTGGCCGAGGTCGACGCGCTGGTGATCCCCGGCGGTGAGTCCACCACCATGTCCAAGCTGGCCCTGCTGTTCGACGTGATGCGGCCGCTGCGCGAGCGGGTCGCCGCCGGGATGCCGGTGTACGGCACCTGCGCCGGCATGATCATGCTGGCCGACAAGATCCTCGACGGCCGTGAGGACCAGGAGACCGTCGGCGGCATCGACATGACCGTGCGGCGCAACGCCTTCGGCCGCCAGAACGAGTCCTTCGAGTCCGGGATCGCCTTCGAGGGCCTGGGCGACGCGCCGGTGCACGGCGTGTTCATCCGCGCGCCCTGGGTCGAGGCCGTCGGCGCCGGCGTCCAGGTGCTGGCCGAGCTGCCGGCCGCGGACGGCCCGGACAGCCGGATCGTCGCGGTGCGCCAGGGGAACCTGCTGGCCACGTCGTTCCACCCGGAGCTGACCGGCGACCACCGGGTGCACGCCTACTTCGTCCGGATGGTCGAGGAGCACCTCGCCGCGTAGCCCGCGCGGGCCGCGTGCTGACCGTGTGCTCCTCACCGGTGACGACACCGGTAAGATCTCATCTGTTTCATTTCCATTTGGCGACGTAAAGGAGCTGGCGATGTCCGGCCACTCTAAGTGGGCTACCACCAAGCACAAGAAGGCCGTGATCGACGCCAAGCGCGGCAAGCTCTTCGCCAAGATGATCAAGAACATCGAGGTGGCGGCGCGCACCGGGGGGCCCGACCCGCAGGGCAACCCGACCCTCTACGACGCCATCCAGAAGGCGAAGAAGAGCTCGGTCCCGATCGACAACATCAACCGCGCCGTCAAGCGCGGTGGCGGTCTGGAGGCCGGCGGCGCCGACTACCAGACCATCATGTACGAGGGCTACGGTCCCAACGGCGTCGCGGTCCTCATCGAGTGCCTCACCGACAACCGCAACCGCGCCGCCTCCGACGTGCGCGTCGCCATGACCCGCAACGGCGGTTCGATGGCCGACCCGGGCTCGGTGTCGTACCTGTTCACCCGCAAGGGCGTCGTGATCGTCCCGAAGGCCGACGGCGTGGACGAGGACAAGCTCTTCGAGGTCGTCCTCGACCAGGAGCCCGAGGAGATCAACGACCTCGGCGACTCGTTCGAGATCGTCTCCGAGGCCTCCAAGATGGTCGCCGTGCGCACCGCGCTGGTGGACGCCGGCGTCGACTACGACTCGGCCGAGGCCAACTTCCTCCCGAGCATGCAGGTCGAGCTGGACGTCGACGGCGCCCGCAAGATCCTCAAGCTGATCGACGCGCTCGAGGACAGCGACGACGTGCAGAACGTCTTCGCCAACTTCGACATCTCCGACGAGGTCGGTGCGCAGCTCGACGCCGAGTGAGTCACCCGGTGACCGGTCCGGCGTGACCGTTCTCACTTCCCGGCCCGGTGGTCCCTGGACCACCGGGCCGGTGTCGTCGGTCGGCCTGTCCGACCGGGACGGTAGCCTTCGCAGGTCGAGGACGAGAGGCGGGGCGTGACGTGCGGGTACTGGGCGTGGACCCGGGGCTGACCAGGTGCGGTGTCGGCGTGGTCGAGGGCACGCCGGGGCGGCCGCTGCGGATGGTCGGGGTCGGCGTGGTGCGCACGCCCGCGGACGCCGAGATCGGGCCGCGGCTGCTGCTGGTGGAGCAGGGCATCGAGGCCTGGCTCGACGAGCACCGGCCCGACTTGGTCGCCGTCGAGCGGGTCTTCGCCCAGCACAACGTGCGGACGGTGATGGGCACCGCCCAGGCCAGCGCGGTCGCCATGCTGTGCGCCACCCGGCGGGGTATCCCCGTCACGCTGCACACCCCGAGCGAGGTCAAGGCCGCCGTCACCGGCTCGGGCCGGGCCGACAAGGCGCAGGTCACCGCGATGGTGCAGCGCCTGCTGCGGCTGGACGCCCCGCCGAAGCCGGCCGACGCCGCCGACGCGCTGGCGCTGGCCATCTGCCACATCTGGCGCGGCCGGACGACGAACCGGCTGGAGGCCGCGATCCAGGCGGCCCGCGCCACCCCCCAGAGAGGAAGCATCCGGTGATCGCCTTCGTGCAAGGACCCGTGGCGGCCATCTCCGCCGGGCTCGCGGTCGTCGAGGTCGGCGGGGTCGGCATGGCCGTGCAGTGCACGCCGAACACGCTGGCCGGGCTGCGGCTGGGTGAGCCGGCCCGGCTCGCGACCTCGTTGGTCGTCCGGGAGGACTCGCTGACGCTGTTCGGCTTCGCCGACGACGACGAGCGGGCCGTGTTCGAGATCCTGCAGGCCGCGCCGGGCGTCGGGCCCAAGCTCGCGCAGGCGATCCTCGGCGTGCACAGCCCCGACGCGCTCCGGCTGGCCGTGGCGGGCGGGGACGAGAAGGCGCTGGTCGCGGTGCCCGGCATCGGCAAGGCCAAGGCGGCCAAGCTGCTGCTGGAGTACAAGGACAAGCTGGGCGCGCCGCACGGCAGCGTCCCGGCGCAGAAGCCGCTCGCCGCCGGGCCCGCGCCGTGGAGCGAGCAGCTGCACTCCGCGCTGGTCGGCCTCGGGTACGCGCCGCGGGAGGCGGACGAGGCGGTCGCCGCCGTCACCCCGGAGGCCGAGGCGCAGGCCGTCACCGACGTCGGTGCCCTGCTGAAGGCCGCGCTGCGCACCCTGAACCGCGCCCGCTGACGCGCACCTGACGATCTGTCCGTTTGTCGACATTGGAGCCCCCGCTGATGACCCCGTACGACTCCGACCCGGCGGCCGACCGGCTGGTCACGGCCGCCGCCGACGGCGAGGACCAGGCGGTCGAGGCGGCGCTGCGGCCCAAGCTGCTGGAGGAGTTCATCGGCCAGGAGCGGGTGCGCGAGCAGCTGTCCCTGGTGCTCCAGGCCGCCCGCAAGCGCGGCGCCGCGCCGGACCACGTCCTGCTGAGCGGCCCGCCCGGGCTCGGCAAGACGACCCTGTCGATGATCATCGCGGCCGAGCTGGGCGCGCCGATCCGGATCACCTCCGGGCCGGCCATCCAGCACGCGGGCGACCTCGCGGCGATCCTCTCCTCGCTCACCGAGGGGGAGGTGCTCTTCCTCGACGAGATCCACCGGATGTCCCGGCCGGCCGAGGAGATGCTCTACATGGCGATGGAGGACTTCCGGGTCGACGTGATCGTCGGCAAGGGCCCGGGCGCCACCGCCATCCCGCTGGAGCTGCCGCCCTTCACCCTGGTCGGCGCCACCACCCGGGCCGGTCTGCTGCCGCCCCCGCTGCGGGACCGCTTCGGCTTCACCGGGCACATGGAGTTCTACGCACCGGCCGAGCTCCAGCGGGTGGTGCACCGCTCGGCCGCGCTGCTGGACGTCGAGATCGACCCGGCCGGCGCGGCCGAGATCGCCGGGCGCTCGCGCGGCACGCCGCGCATCGCCAACCGGCTGCTGCGCCGGGTGCGCGACTACGCCCAGGTCCGGCACGACGGCGTGGTCACCGCCGGGATCGCGGCCCAGGCGCTGGACGTGTACGAGGTCGACGCCCGCGGCCTGGACCGCCTGGACCGCGCGGTGCTGGACGCGCTGCTGCGGCTGTTCGGCGGCGGCCCGGTCGGTTTGTCGACATTGGCCGTCGCGGTCGGTGAGGAGGCCGAGACGGTCGAGGAGGTCGCCGAGCCGTTCCTGGTGCGCGAGGGCCTGCTCGCCCGCACCCCGCGCGGCCGGATCGCCACCGCCGCCGCCTGGCAGCACCTCGGGATGACCCCGCCGGTCCAGACCATCCGGGGCGCCGTCCCGGCCCAGACCGAACTCTTCCCGTCCGACGAGGGCTGAACGGGTGATGGGCGCCCGCCGGTTCCTGCGGGGCCCCGGCGCCACACCGGGCGGAGATGTCGGGGGAGAAGTCCGGGGAAACCGTGCAGGCGGAGGGTCGCCACTTTCGGCGGCAGGATGCGATGCTTGGCGTTGTCCGATCAGTTCGGGGTCGCCTAGACTCCGCCGGACCGCCCCTCTCACCTGACGGGCCGACCAATACCACACAGGCCGCCGTCCGGCGACCCGTAAAGGACCCTGGCTGCAGTGAACTTCATCATCCTTCTCCTCCCCGTCATCGCGATCGTGCTCATGTTCCGTTCGCAGAAGAAGCGCCAGCAGCAGATGCAGAGCATGCAGACCTCGCTGGAGCCGGGGGCCGGAGTGCGCACCATCGGCGGTCTGTACGCCCAGGTGAAGGCGGTCCACGACGAGACCGTCGAGCTGGAGATCGCGCCCGGCGTGTTCACCCACTTCACCAAGAGCGCGGTCGCGGCCGTCCTGGACCCCCAGGAGTACGACGCGATCATCAACGGCCGCCCCGCCGAGGACGAGCTGGCCGAGCCGGAGGACGCGGACGCCGACGCCGCGCCGGCCGAGGACAAGCCGCTGACGCTCACCAAGGACAGCGCCGAGAAGGGCGATGCCGAGGGCGGGGCTCCCGCGAGCAAGTAGTACGGACGGGCAACCCGCCCGGCCGCGCGGCGCAGTGCCGCGAGCCCACAGGACCTCAGGGCCGCAGAACCACCATGCCCCCGTTCCGCCACGAGCCGGACGGGGGTCCGGTCGGCGAAGTGGCATGGACAGGGAGAAACGAGCAAGGTGGCAACACCCAAGTCGCGCCCGCGCGACGGCTACCCAGGGCGGGCGCTGGCCCTCATCCTGGTCGTCACCGTCGGACTGGTCGCCCTCATGTTCGGGACGGGCAACACCAAGCCCCGGCTCGGGATCGACCTCGCCGGCGGTACCAGCATCACGCTGACCGCGAGGTCGACCGATCCCAAGGCGATCAGCAAGTCCAACATGGACATCGCCACCGGGATCATCGAGCGCCGCGTCAACGGGATGGGTGTCTCCGAGGCGGAGGTCCAGACCCAGGGGTCGGACACGATCATCGTGAACATCCCCAAGGGCGGTGACAAGGAGAACTCCGCGGACCAGATCGGTACCACCGCGAAGCTCTACTTCCGCCCGGTCCTGGCCGTGGCGCCCAGCGGTCTCCAGGTCCCCGCGCCCACCGCCACTCCGTCCGCCGGTGCCTCCGGCACCCCGGCCGCGGCCCCCTCGGCCACCGGTTCGGCCGCCCCGAGCGCCGCCGCCGGCACCCCCGGTGCGAGCGCGAGCGCCACCAAGCAGGGCCGCGCGGTCGGTGAGGCCCTCGCCGCCGACGCCAGCCCGTCGCCCGCCGGCACCGGCGTGACCTCCGCCGCGAGCGGCGCCGCGAGCGCCCCGGCCACCGGCGCGCCCTCCGCGGCCGCCTCCGGCGCCCCGAGCGCCCCGGCCACGGCCCCGAACCCGGCGGACCTCTCCGCCGCGATGACCCAGGGCACCGTGCCGCCGGAGCTCCAGACCGCGTTCGCCAACCTCGACTGCACCAACCCCGCCGCGCGCCAGCAGCTGGGAGTGCCGCAGCCCGAGGACAAGGCCGTCGTCGCCTGCTCCCAGAAGCCCGAGAAGGGCGGCGCCTACTCCAAGCTCGTCCTCGGCCCGGTGGCCGTGAAGGGCTCGGACGTCTCCAAGGCCTCGCCCAGCCTGGACACCCAGCAGGGCAACGGCTGGCAGGTGCAGCTCCAGTTCAACGGCAAGGGCACCGACGACTTCGCCGCCGTCACCGGCAAGCTGGCCGCCCTGCCGGACCCGACCAACCAGTTCGCCATCGTGCTGGACAACGAGGTCGTCTCCCACCCGTACGTGCGCAGCGCCATCCCCGGCGGCACCGCCGTCATCTCCGGCACCTTCAGCCAGGCCGAGGCGCAGGACCTGTCCAACGTCCTGAGCTACGGCGCGCTGCCGCTGGAGTTCAACAAGGGCGACATCACCACCGTCTCCCCGCAGCTCGGCTCCGACCAGCTCAAGGCCGGTCTGATCGCCGGCGCGATCGGCATGCTGCTGGTGGTCGCCTACTCGGTGATCTACTACCGCGGCCTCGGCCTGGTCTCGATCGCCGGTCTGATCGTCTCGGCGATCCTGACCTACTCGATCATGAGCCTGCTCGGCGGCGGGATCGGTTTCGCGCTGAACCTGCCGGCGGTCTGCGGTGCGATCGTCGCGATCGGCATCACCGCCGACTCGTTCATCGTGTACTTCGAGCGCATCCGCGACGAGGTCCGCGAGGGCGCCCCGCTGCGCCCGGCGGTCCAGCGGGCCTGGCCGCGTGCCCGGCGCACCATCCTGGTGTCGGACTTCGTGTCGTTCCTCTGTGCCGCGGTGCTCTACGTCGTCTCCGTCGGCAAGGTGCAGGGCTTCGCCTTCACCCTGGGGCTGACCACCGCGCTCGACGTCGTCGTGATCTTCCTCTTCACCAAGCCGATGATCACGATGCTGGCCCGGCGGAAGTTCTTCTCCGACGGCCACCCGTGGTCCGGTCTGGACCCGAAGCGGCTGGGCGCCCGCCCGCCGCTGCGCAGCAGCCGTCGCCGTAGCCCCTCCTCTGCCGCCGTGAAGGAGGCCTGACACCGTGTCACGCTTCTCCAATCTGGGCCACCGGCTCTACCAGGGCGAGATCAGCTTCGATTTCGTCGGACGCCGCAAGATCTGGTACTCGATCTCCGGCGTGATCGTGCTCGTCGCGGCGATCGGCCTGGCCATGGGCCTGCACCTGGGCATCGAGTTCAAGGGCGGCTCGGTCTACACCGTGTCCAAGCCGGGCCTGACCGTCTCGCAGGCGCAGACCACGGTCGATGAGGTCGTGTCCTCGCACCCGCTGGTGCAGTCCACGGACAACAACAAGATCCGCATCCAGGTCAGCACCGACGAGGCGAAGAGCTCGGACGAGATCCGCACGCAGCTCTCGCAGAAGTTCTCCGTGCCGCTGGACACCGTCGAGGCCCAGGTGATCGGCCCCAGCTGGGGCAAGCAGATCTCCCAGAAGGCGCTCACCGGTCTGATCGTCTTCATGATCCTGGTGACGGCCTACCTGGCGATCGCGTTCGAGTGGCGGATGGCGGTGGCCGCCCTGGTCGCCCTCATCCACGACCTCCTGATCACCATCGGTGTGTACGCCCTGGTGGGCTTCGAGGTCACCCCCGGTACGGTGATCGGCTTCCTGACGATCCTCGGGTACTCGCTCTACGACACGGTCGTCGTCTTCGACACCGTGAAGGAGAACACCAAGGGGCTCACCAAGCAGAACAAGCTCACCTACAGCGAGGCGGCCAACGCGGGCCTCAACCAGACCCTGGTGCGTTCGCTCAACACCACCGTGGTCGCCCTGCTGCCGGTGGCCGCGCTGCTGTTCATCGGTGGCGGCATCCTGGGCGCCGGCACGCTGAACGACATCTCGCTCGCGCTGTTCATCGGCCTCGCGGCCGGTGCCTACTCCTCGATCTGCGTCGCCACCCCGCTGCTGGCGCAGCTCAAGGAGGAGCAGCCGCAGATGAAGGCGCTGCGCAAGCGGGTCCTCCAGCACCGCGCCAGCCAGGCGGCCAAGGCCGAGGCGGCCGGGGGCGTCGAGGACGCGCAGGGTGAGGAACCCGCGGACGAGCCGGCGGGTATGGTCGGTCAGCGCGGCCGGTCGGCCGGCACCTCGCGTGCCAAGGGCCGTCCGTCCACCAAGCGCTGAGCCCCGACCCGAAGGACAGGACACCGTGACCACCGCCGACACCGCACTGGCCGAGCTGCTGAACAGCCGCATCCGGGACGTCCCCGACTACCCGAAGCCGGGTGTGCTGTTCAAGGACATCGCGCCGCTGCTCGCCGACGCCGAGGCCTTCGGCGCCCTCACCCGGGCGCTCGCCGACCGGGCGAAGGGGCTCGGGGCGACCAAGGTGGTCGGCCTGGAGGCGCGCGGCTTCGTGCTGGCGGCTCCGGCGGCCTTCGCGGCCGGGCTGGGCTTCGTGCCGATCCGCAAGGCCGGCAAGCTGCCCGGCGAGGTGTTCCGGCGCTCGTACGAGCTGGAGTACGGCTCGGCGACGCTGGAGGTGCAGTGCGACGCCTTCGCGCCCGGTGAGCGGGTGCTGGTGGTGGACGACGTGCTGGCCACCGGCGGGACCATCGGCGCCTCGCTGGACCTGGTGAAGGAGGCGGGCGCCGAGCTGGCGGGCGTCGTCGTGCTGATGGAACTGGGCTTCCTGGACGGCCGCGAGCGGCTGGCCGGGCACCTCGACGGGGCTCCGCTGGAGACCCTGGTCACGGTCTGAGGGGCCTGCGGGGCCCGAGTGACAGCTGCGTGACAGGCGGCGGTCGGATCATCCGACCGCCGCCTTCGCGTGTCCGCACCCGGGCGGCTGAACACCGGAGCGCCCGGCTCGGTACCATGAAGATTCATCCCCTCCCGGTTGTGCGCTGGTGGCGCGGCCCGCGAGGGGCCGGCCCCGGTGCCCCGAGGAGTGTCCTTGCCCGACGAGGTTGTGCCCACGGCCGCAGCGGCCGCCCCCGAAGACCGTCCCACGCCCTCGGGGGCCACCCCGGCACGTCCGGCGCCGACCTCCTCGCGTTCGTTCCCGCCCGCCGGCCGCGGCTCCGCGGCCGGCGGGATGCGCGCCCGCCTGGCCCGGCTCGGCGGCCAGCGCTCCACCGTGCTCAACCCGGTCCTGGAGCCGCTGTTCCGCTCGATCCGGGCGAACGATCCGAAGGCCGACCCGGCGCTGCTGCGCGACATCGAGCGCGCCTACGCGGTGGCCGAGAAGTGGCACCGCGGCCAGAAGCGCAAGAGCGGCGACCCGTACATCACCCACCCGCTGGCCGTCGCGACCATCCTGGCCGAACTCGGCATGGACGCGCCGACCCTGATGGCCGGGCTGCTGCACGACACCGTCGAGGACACCGACTACGGCCTGGAGACCCTGCGCAAGGACTTCGGCGACTCGGTGGCCCTGCTGGTCGACGGCGTCACCAAGCTCGACCGGGTCAAGTTCGGCGAGGCCGCGCAGGCCGAGACCGTGCGCAAGATGGTCGTCGCGATGGCCAAGGACCCGCGTGTCCTGGTGATCAAGCTGGCCGACCGCCTGCACAACATGCGCACGATGCGCTACCTCAAGCGGGAGAAGCAGGAGAAGAAGGCCCGCGAGACGCTGGAGATCTACGCCCCGCTGGCGCACCGGCTGGGAATGAACACCATCAAGTGGGAGCTGGAGGACCTCGCCTTCGCGATCCTCTACCCCAAGATGTACGACGAGATCGTCCGGCTGGTCGCCGAGCGCGCCCCCAAGCGGGACGAGTACCTGGCGACCGTCATCGACCAGGTCCAGGGGGACCTGCGCGGCGCCCGGATCACCGCCTCCGTCACCGGCCGGCCGAAGCACTACTACTCGGTCTACCAGAAGATGATCGTCCGGGGCCGGGACTTCGCCGAGATCTACGACCTGGTGGGCATCCGGGTCCTGGTCGACACCGTCCGCGACTGCTACGCGGCGCTGGGCACCATCCACGCGCGGTGGAACCCGGTGCCGGGGCGGTTCAAGGACTACATCGCGATGCCCAAGTTCAACATGTACCAGTCGCTGCACACGACGGTGATCGGGCCCGGCGGCAAGCCCGTCGAGCTCCAGATCCGCACCTTCGACATGCACCGGCGGGCCGAGTACGGCATCGCCGCGCACTGGAAGTACAAGCAGCGCGCGGTGGCCGGCGCCTCCAAGGTCCGCACCGACACGCCGACCCAGGTCCGCAAGGACGACAAGGCCGGCGCCGTCAACGAGATGGCCTGGCTGCGGCAGCTGCTGGACTGGCAGAAGGAGACCGCCGACCCGGGCGAGTTCCTGGAGTCGCTGCGCTTCGACCTGGCCAGCAACGAGGTCTTCGTCTTCACGCCCAAGGGCGACGTGATAGCCCTGCCGGCCGGTGCGACCCCGGTCGACTTCGCCTTCGCGGTGCACACCGAGGTCGGCTACCGGACCATCGGCGCCCGGGTGAACGGGCGGCTGGTGCCGCTGGAGTCGACCCTGGAGAACGGCGACGCCGTCGAGGTGTTCACCTCCAAGGCGGAGAACGCCGGCCCCTCCCGGGACTGGCTGGGCTTCGTCAAGTCGCCGCGCGCCCGCAACAAGATCCGCGCCTGGTTCTCGAAGGAGCGCCGCGAGGAGGCGATCGAGCACGGCAAGGAGGCGATCGTCCGGGCGATGCGCAAGCAGGGCCTGCCGATCCAGCGGATCCTGACCGGCGACTCCCTGGTCACGCTGGCCCACGAGATGCGCTACCCCGACATCTCCTCGCTCTACGCCGCGATCGGCGAGGGGCACGTCGCCGCGCAGAACATCGTCCAGAAGCTGGTCCAGGCGCTCGGCGGCGAGGAGGGTGCCACCGAGGACCTGGCCGAGACCGCGACCCCGACGCACGACAACCGGCGGGCCGTGCGCCGGCGGGCCAAGGGCGACCCGGGCGTGATCGTCAAGGGCGTCGAGGACGTCTGGGTCAAGCTGTCCCGCTGCTGCACCCCGGTGCCGGGTGACCCGATCGTCGGTTTCGTGACCCGCGGCAACGGCGTCTCGGTGCACCGCGCGGACTGCGTCAACGTCGAGGCGCTGAGCCAGCAGCCCGAGCGGATGATCGACGTCGAGTGGGCCGCCACCCAGTCCTCGGTCTTCCTGGTCGCGATCCAGGTCGAGGCGCTGGACCGCTCGCGCCTGCTCTCGGACGTCACCCGGGTGCTCTCGGACCAGCACGTCAACATCCTGTCGGCGGCGGTGCAGACCTCACGCGACCGGGTCGCGATGAGCCGCTTCACCTTCGAGATGGGCGACCCGAAGCACCTCGGACACGTGCTCAAGGCCGTCCGCGGCGTCGAGGGCGTCTACGACGTCTACCGCGTCACCTCGGCCCGCAAGTGACGCAGGCGGTGCACCCGCCGCGGGCATGAGGGAGGCCCCCGGGCTCTTGGAATCCAAGAGCCCGGGGGCCTTCGCCGTTCAGCGCGCCGAGGGGATCAGCCGCTGAACTCCTCCTGGCTCTTGTGGGCCTGGTCCAGCAGCTCCCGGACGCCGGCCAGCTCCTTCTCGAGCTTGGTGACCTTGGAGGCGTTGCCGGCGGCGCGGGCCTTGTCCAGGTCGGCCTGGATCTTGTCGGCCTTGGCCTGGAAGAGGCCGACCATCCCGGCCGCACGGGCCTTGGCCTCCGGGTTGGAACGCTTCCACTCGCTGTCCTCGGCCTCGCGGATCGCCCGCTCGACCGCGTTCAGCCGGCCGTCCAGCTTCGGACGGGCGTCGCGCGGCACGTGCCCGATCGCCTCCCAGCGCTCGTTGATCTCGCGCAGCGCGGCCTTGGCGGCCTTGAGGTCGGTGATCGGCAGGATCGCCTCGGCCTCGAGCGCCAGCGCCTCCTTGAGCTTCTGGTTCTCCACCTGCTCGGCGTCCCGCTCGCTGAACACCGCGGAACGGGCCTGGAAGAAGACGTCCTGGGCGCCGCGGAACCGGGCCCACAGCTCGTCCTCGACGTCCCGCTGGGCGCGGCCGGCGGCCTTCCAGCGCGCCATCAGGTCGCGGTAGCGGGCCGCGGTGTCGCCCCACTCGGTGGACGAGGACAGCGCCTCGGCCTCGGTGACCAGCGCCTCCTTGGTCTGCCGGGCCTGCTCGCGCTCGTTGTCCAGCGCCGCGAAGTGCGACTTGCGGTGCTTGGAGAAGACCGAGCGGGCGTGCGAGAAGCGGTGCCACAGCTCGTCGTCGCTCTTGCGGTCCAGGCGGGGCAGACCCTTCCAGGTGTCCACCAGGGCGCGCAGCCGGTCGCCGGCCTCCCGCCACTGGGTGGACTCGGCGAGCTGCTCGGCCTCCGCGACCAGCTCCTCCTTGGCGGTGCGGGTCGCGTCCTGGGCCTTGGCCCGGGCGGCCTTGCGCTCCTCGCGGCGGGTCTCGATCTCACCGGCCAGCGTGTCCAGCCGCTTGGCCAGGGCGTCCAGGTCGCCGACCGCATGCCCCTCGGTCACCTGCGCGCGCAGGTGCTCCAGCGCGGTCTGGGCGTCCTTGGCGGCCAGGTCGGTGGTGCGCACCCGCTTCTCCAGCAGGCCGATCTCCACCTCGATGCCCTGGTACTTGCGCTCGAAGTAGGCCAGGGCCTCCTCGGGCGAGCCGGCCTGCCAGGAACCCACGACGCGTTCGCCGTCGGCCGTCCTGACGTAGACCGTGCCCTGCTCGTCGACACGGCCCCACGGGTCGCTGCTCATAGCGCGTCCTCCACATGACGTCGCGCCCGCGCCGGGGCGGCGCGCGTCCGTCGTCCACAGTTGATGTGCGGCGGACCGAAGAAGTCCGCCGTCCCCGTCCGCCGTGCGTTGCCTGCCGAGGGTGACGGCTAAGGCGGGTCCGGGCACCCTACACAACGCCAACATAGGCGACCAGGCCCGGTGCTGTCCGCATCCGGGCCGGGCGATTTCGGGCCGGGGCCGCGCCGGAGCGCGCTCGGGCGCGCGGGGGCGGGCCCCGGGGTCTGTCAACCCTTCGCCGTGGTCACCGAGTTGAGGGTGACGTCGGCCATCGGGTGACCGTCCGGACGGCCCTCCAGGGTGCCCGCGGCGGCGATCTTCTGCAGCACGTCCAGGCCCCCGGTGATCTTGCCGAAGGGGGTGTACTTCGGGTCGAGCTGGGTGTCCTTGTAGACCAGGAAGAACTGGCTCCCGTTGGTCCCCGGGCCGGAGTTGGCCATCGCCACGGTGCCGGCCGGGTAGGTCGCGCCGGTCAGGTTCTCGTCGGCGAACTTGTAACCGGGGCCGCCCGTGCCGCCGGGCACGGTCGCGCTGGCGGTCGGGTCGCCGCACTGGAGCACGAAGATGCCGTTCGTGGTGAGGCGGTGGCACTTGGTGTGGTCGAAGTACTGCTCGCCGGACAGGAAGGCGAAGGAGTTCACCGCGTGCGGGGCCTTGGCCGCGTCCAGCGCGATCGTCACCTTGCCGCAGTTGGTGTCCAGCGTCGCGGTGTAGGTGCCGGAGGCGTCCAGCGTCATCGCCGGCTCGGCCTGCCACTGCTTGCCGTTCGGCTTGCCCGGCGCCGGGTCCGCGCAGCCCTCGACCGGCTTGCGGGTCGGCGCGGGCGGCGCGCTGGCGTCGGTCGCCGCCGGCTGCGTCGGCGCGGCCTGGGCGGTGTCCTTCTTGTCCTTGTCGTCCGAGCTGAAGGCGCCCGTCGCGAAGAGGGTGCCGCCACCGGCCAGGACCACCACGGCGAGCGAGACGCCGAGGATCGTGTTGCGGCGCCTGCGGGCAGCCGCCGCCGCGGCGCGGCGCTCCATCTGGCGCTCGTACTTCTCGCGGGCGAGCTGCCGCCGCCGCTGTTCGCTGCTGACCACCGAGCGTGTCTCCTGAACGATGTGCGCTGGGCCTTCCGCGCCCGGTCGCGGGCGAGGAGGGATGGTGAAGGGTTCCGGAGCGGATCATCGCATCCATCGGCGGCCAAGTGTAGGGACCCGGCCTGTAAGAAGGCGGTGAACCTGTCAGACGAACCGCGCCCGGCGCCCCTATCTGGTTCGCAACCGGACCCGCACCGCCGGTAGGCTGCCCCTAAATCACTCTTGGCAGCATCCGTACTGGCAGCCGTCACAGCCTGTCGCCGCACACCGAAGGACGCGCGTGTTCATCGCCGGATTCCCCGCTGGAGCCTGGGGCACCAACTGCTACCTGGTCGCCCCGGGGCCCGGTGAGGAGTGCGTCATCGTCGATCCCGGCCACCAGGCCGCCGCGGGCGTCGAGGAACTGGTCCGCGAGCACCGGCTGAAGCCCGTCGCCGTGCTGCTCACCCACGGCCACATCGACCACGTCGCCTCCGTGGTCCCGGTCTGCGGCGCCCGCGGCGTCCCGGCCTGGATCCACCCCGAGGACCGGTACATGATGGCCGACCCGGAGAAGGCGCTCGGCCGCTCCCTGGGCACCCAGCTGATGGGCGAGCTCACCGTCGGCGAGCCCGACGACGTGCGCGAGCTCACCGACGGCAGCGTGCTGGAGCTGGCCGGCCTGCAGCTCACCGTGGACCACGCCCCGGGCCATACCGGGGGGTCGGTGACCTTCCGGACGCCCGGTGCCGAGGACCTCCCCCCGGTGCTCTTCTCGGGCGACCTGCTGTTCGCCGGCTCCATCGGGCGCACCGACCTCCCGGGCGGGGACAGCGAGGCGATCATGCGGTCGCTGGCCCGGGTGTGCCTGCCCCTCGACGATTCCACCGTGGTCCTCTCCGGCCACGGCGGTCAGACCACCATCGGCCGCGAGCGCGCCACCAACCCCTACCTCCGACAGGCAGCGGGGGCGGCCGGCGCCCCGGCTTTCCCGCGACGAGGAATGTGACGGAAGAGAAGTTGAGCACCTTCACCGCCCCCAAGGGCACCTACGACCTGCTGCCCCCCAGCTCCGCGACCTTCCTGGCGATCCGCGAGCGCATCGCCGCGCCCGCGCGCCGGGCCGGTTACGGCTACATCGAGACCCCGGTCTTCGAGGACGTGAAGCTGTTCTCCCGCGGAGTCGGCGAGTCCACCGACATCGTGACCAAGGAGATGTTCTCCCTCACCAAGCGCGGCAAGGAGGACCTCGCGCTGCGCCCCGAGGGCACCGCCTCGGTGCTGCGCGCCGCGCTCCAGGCCAACCTGCACAAGCTGGGCAACCTGCCGGTCAAGCTCTGGTACTCCGGCTCGTACTACCGCTACGAGCGCCCGCAGGCCGGCCGCTACCGCCAGTTCTCCCAGGTCGGCGCCGAGGCGATCGGCGCCGAGGACCCGGCGCTGGACGCCGAGTTGATCATCCTCGCCGACGACGCGTTCCGCTCGCTGGGCCTGTCGAACTACACGCTGCTGCTCAACAGCCTCGGCGACAAGCAGTGCCGCCCGGTCTACCGCGCCGCCCTGATCGAGTTCCTCTCCGGCCTCGACCTGGACGAGGAGACCCGCCGCCGCGCCGAGATCAACCCGCTGCGCGTCCTCGACGACAAGCGCGAGTCCGTCCAGGAGCAGCTCGTCGGCGCGCCGATGCTGCGCGACTTCCTGTGCGAGGACTGCAAGGCGTACGACGAGAAGGTCCGCGAGCTGCTCACCGCCAACGGCGTCGCGTTCACCGACGACCCGAAGCTCGTGCGCGGCCTGGACTACTACACCCGCACCACCTTCGAGTTCGTGCACAACGGCCTCGGCGCCCAGTCCGCGATCGGCGGCGGCGGCCGTTACGACGGCCTGTCCGAGATGATCGGCGGCCCGGCGCTGCCGTCCGTCGGCTGGGCCCTCGGCGTGGACCGCACCTACCTCGCGCTGGAGGCCGAGGGCGTCGTCCTCGACCTGCCGGCCGCCACCTCCGTCTACGCCGTCGCGCTCGGCGAGGAGGCCAAGAACCTGCTGTTCGCCAAGGTCGTCGAGCTGCGCCGGGCCGGCGTCGCCACCGACCTCGCGTTCGGCGTCAAGAGCATCAAGAACGCCATGAAGTCCGCCGACCGGTCCGGCGCCCGCTTCGCCCTGATCGCCGGGGACCGGGACCTCGCCGAGGGCGTCGTCCAGCTCAAGGACATGAGCACCGGCGAGCAGTCCCCCGTCGCCCTCGACGCACTCGTCACCACCCTGAAGGAGAAGCAGCTGTGATCCGCACGCACGACGCGGGCACGCTCCGCCCGGAGCACGCAGGCACCACCGTCACCCTGGCCGGCTGGGTCGCCCGCCGCCGCGACCACGGCGGCGTGGCCTTCATCGACCTGCGCGACGCCTCCGGCACCGTGCAGATCGTGGTCCGCGACCTGGACTCGGTGCACGGCCTGCGCGCCGAGTACTGCGTCAAGGTCGTCGGCGACGTCCGGGTGCGGCCCGAAGGCAACGAGAACCCGGACATCCCGACCGGTGCCGTCGAGGTCGTCGTCAGCGACATCGAGGTCCTCTCCGAGGCCGCGCCGCTGCCCTTCCCGGTCGCCGAGTACGAGCCGGGCACGGTCAACGAGGAGGTCCGGCTGCGCTACCGCTACCTGGACCTGCGCCGCGAGGGCCCGGCCAAGGGCCTGCGGCTGCGCTCGAAGGTCAACAACATCATCCGCCGGGTGATGGAGGAGAACGACTTCCTCGACATCGAGACGCCGTACCTCACCCGCTCCACCCCCGAGGGCGCCCGCGACTTCCTCGTCCCGGTCCGCCTGCAGCCCGGCCACTGGTACGCGCTGCCGCAGTCGCCCCAGCTGTTCAAGCAGCTGCTGATGGTGGCCGGCATGGAGCGCTACTACCAGATCGCCCGCTGCTTCCGCGACGAGGACTTCCGCGCCGACCGGCAGCCGGAGTTCACCCAGCTGGACATCGAGGCCTCGTTCGTCGACCAGGAGGACGTCCTGGCCCTCGGCGAGAAGATCGTCGGCTCCATCTGGCGCGAGGTGCACGGCTACGAGGTCCCGAACCCGCTGCCGCGGATGACCTACGCGGACGCCATGGCCCGCTACGGCTCGGACAAGCCGGACGTCCGCTTCGGCCAGGAACTCACCGACCTGACCGAGTACTTCAAGGGCACCGAGTTCCGCGTCTTCCAGGCCCCGTACGTCGGCGCCGTGGTCATGCCGGGCGGCGCCTCGCAGCCCCGCAAGGCCCTCGACGCCTGGCAGGACTGGGCCAAGGCGCGCGGCGCCCGCGGCCTCGCCTACGTCGTGATCGACGCCGAGACCGGCGAGCTGCGCGGCCCGGTCGCCAAGAACCTCTCCGAGGAGCACCTGGCCGGCCTCGCCGCCGCGGCCGGTGCCAAGAACGGCGACGCGATCTTCTTCGCGGCCGGCAAGCAGCGGGCCTCGCAGGAGCTGCTCGGCGCCGCCCGCCTGGAGATCGGCCGCCGCTGCGGGCTGATCGACGAGTCGCAGTGGGCCTTCCTCTGGGTCGTCGACTTCCCGATGTTCGAGCCGATCGAGGACGACAAGGGCGAGTTCCAGGGCTGGCACGCGGTGCACCACCCGTTCACCGCCCCGACCGCGGAGTCGCTGGCCACCTTCGACACCGACCCGGGCTCGGCGTTGTCCAACGCCTACGACCTCGTGCTCAACGGCTCGGAGCTGGGCGGTGGTTCGATCCGCATCCACCAGCGGGACGTCCAGAAGCGCGCGTTCGACGCGATCGGCCTGTCCGAGGAGGAGGCGGCCTCGCAGTTCGGCTTCCTGCTGGACGCCTTCAACTACGGCCCGCCGCCGCACGGTGGTGTCGCCTTCGGCCTGGACCGGATCGTCACCCTCCTCGGTGGGTACGACACCATCCGGGACGTCATCGCCTTCCCGAAGACGTCCACCGGTGGCGACCCGCTGACCGGTGCCCCGACCCCGATCACCCCGGCGCAGCGCCGCGAGGCCGGCGTGGACGCCCAGCCCAAGGTCCGCGAGGACGCCAAGTCCGAGGCGCAGCCGAAGGCCTGACGCGCCATCGGCTAACCTGCGACGGCCCCGGACGGTGGTCCACCCACCGTCCGGGGCCGGTCCACAACGACGTGTGACACAGGGAGGGTTGACCACCCATGATGGTCAGTACCAGAGTCGAGTGTCCGGACGACGCCCCGGCGACCCGGCGGGTCCACATGGCGGCGTTCCCGGGCCCGGACGAGGCGGACCTGGTGGACGCGCTGCGGCGTGATCCGGCCTGGCTGCCCGGGCTTTCGGTGGTGGCGGTCGACGACGGCGGGCTCGTGATCGGGCACGCCCTGCTGACCCGGCTGCGGGTCGGCGAGGACGGCGAGGGCCTGGCGCTCGCGCCGGTCGCGGTCGCGCCGGAGTGGCAGCGCAAGGGCGTCGGCGAACTCGTCGTGCGCGCCGCGCTGTCGGCGGCCGAGGAGGCGGGGGAGAAGCTCGTGGTCGTCCTCGGCGACCCGGCCTACTACCGCCGGTTCGGTTTCGCGCCGGCCGGGACGCACGAGGTGACCGGCCCGTTCGACGTGCCGGAGACGTACTTCCAGACGCTCGCGCTGCCCGCGTACGACGGCACGCCCCGCGGCCTGTGCCGCTACCCCGACCCGTTCGAGACGGCCGCCTAGTCCCGGCTCCCGGAGCCGAACGTGGCCCGGCAGCTGTGCACGAACGCAGCCATCGCCGGGGTGAGTTGGCGGTCCTTGGGCCAGTAGAGCCCGACCTGGCTGGGACTCAGGTCCGCCACCGGCCGGTACGCGACGTCCTCGCGCGGTGCCAGCCGGCTCATGGTCTCCGGTGCGATCCCGATGCCCTGGCCGCACACCACCGCGGCCAGCCACTCGTCGGTGTTGTGCGCCACCGCGCCGATCCGCACCGGACGCCCGCGCCGCTCCTCGCCGGCGAGCCAGTACTCGCGCCAGTGCCCGGCCTCGTGCGGGATCGCGACGAACGGCTCGTCCAGCAGGTCCGCCAGGCGCACCTGCGCCAGTGCCGCCAGCCGGTGCCCGGCGGGCATCGCCACCACCCGTGGCTCCTCGCCCAGCACGGCGACGTTGTACTGCGAGGCCAGGTAGGGCGGCGCGTGCCAGAGGGTGAGGTCGATCTCCCCGGTGGCCAGGCCCGAGGTCGGGTCGAACCAGTTGTTCTGCCGCAACTCCACCTGCCAGCCGGGCATCCGCCGGGAGAAGTCGGCGACCGTGCTGCGGGTCATCAGGTTGATGATGCCGCCCTCGAACCCCACCCGCAGCGTCGCCACCTGCTCGGCGGCGGCCGCCCTGGTGGCGCGCAGCGCCTCGTCCCAGCCGGCCAGCATCGCGCCGGCGTGCCCGGCGAGCGCGCGGCCGGCCGGGGTGGGGGCCATGCCCCGGCGCGAGCGTTCGAAGAGCTCGACCCCGAGCAGCGTCTCCAGCTGCCGGATCTGCTTGGTCAGCGTCGGCTGGGAGACGAACAGCCGGGCCGCGGCGGCCGTCAGCTGCCCCTCCTCGCAGACCGCGGCGAAGCTGCGCAGCAGGCGGGTGTCGATATCCATGCCCCAAGGTTATGGAACCGGAAATTGGACCGGTCCGGCAGGTCTGGGCGAAGGTTGATCGCTCGGCCTCGCGGCCGGTGATCGGGGGAGCGCGGCAGCGGCGGTTCAGGGGGCCGCCGCTGCCGCCCGCGCCCGTCCACGACCTGCGGATCCGGCCTGCGGCGCCTACCGTGAGGGATCATCAGCGGGCGGACGGAGGATCCCGGGTGGCCAAGGTGCAGCGGCTGGCGAAGAAGCCGTACGAGCGGGAACTGCTGCGACTCCAGGAGGAGCTGGTCAAGCTCCAGGAGTGGGTGCGGGTCGAGGGCGCCCGGCTGGTCGTCGTCTTCGAGGGCCGCGACGCGGCGGGCAAGGGCGGCGCGATCAAGCGGGTGACGGAGTATCTGAACCCCCGCATCGCCCGGGTCGCGGCGCTGCCCACGCCGACCGAGCGGCAGAAGAGCCAGTGGTACTTCCAGCGGTACGTCGAGCAGTTGCCGGCGGCCGGGGAGATCGTGCTGTTCGACCGCAGCTGGTACAACCGGGCCGGCGTCGAGCGGGTGATGGGCTTTTGCACCGAGGAGGAGTACTGGCAGTTCCTGCACCAGTGCCCCACCTTCGAGCGGATGCTGATCGAGGCCGGCATCCTGCTGCGCAAGTACTGGTTCTCGGTGAGCGACACCGAACAGGAACAGCGCTTCCGGGACCGCCTGGACGACCCGATGAAGCGTTGGAAGCTCTCCCCGATGGACGTCGAGTCGATCGCCCACTGGGAGGACTACTCGCGGGCCAAGGACGAGATGTTCGTCTACACCGACACCCCGGACTCGCCGTGGCACGTGGTGGAGAGCGACGACAAGCGCCGGGCCAGGATCAACATGATCGCCCACCTGCTGTCCACCGTGTCGTACCGCGAGGTGGCCGCGCCGCGGATCGACCTGCCGCCGCGCCCGGCCCCGCGCGGCTACCAGCGGCCCCCGCGCGACCTCCAGAAGTACGTTCCGGACCACGCTGCCAAACTGGAGTAGACGGGGCAATTCCGGGCGCCGCACTCCTGCGATCGGCCCCCGTGGCGCCCGGGCGACGTCGGGAGGCGCGCTCATGTTCGTTCGTACCGTCTATGCCACCGGGCATCCGGACCGGATCGACCGGACCCTCGACGGGCTCAGGGTCGAGGCCGTCGGCCGGCTCGCCCCGCAGCCCGGCTACCTCGGCTACGGGCTGTACGCCGACCGGACGGTCGGCAAGATCGTGATGGGCTCCTGGTGGGAGTCCGCGCAGGCCGAACGCGACAGCGACCGGGAACTCGGCGAGCGCCGGGCCGAACTGCTCGCGCCGCTGGCCGGCACGGCGACCACCGAGGTGTGGGAGGCCGTGGCGGTGGCCCCGCCCGGCGAGTCCGGGCCCGGCGCGGCGTTCCGGCTGACCCGGACCGATGTCGACCCGGCCAAGGTGGACACGGCCGCCGGGATCTTCCGGGACCGGGTGCTGCCGGTGCTGGAGAAGTCGCCCGGATTCGTGACCGGCGCGATGCTGGCCGACCGCACCACCGGCCGCCTGTCGGTGGGCTCGATCTACGCGGACCAGGCGAGCTTCGCGGCCTCGCGGGGGCCGCAGGCCGATGCCAGGGCGCAGGCGCTGGCCGCACTGGGCGCCACCCTGCGGTCGCTGGAGGAGTTCGACGTCGTGCTGCTGGACCGCCGCAGGAGGTGACCGGGCGTGTCGGCGCCCTCGCATAGGCTTCCGGTGTGGACGAACCGGACCTCTTCACCGCCGCCGCCGAGGAACGCCAGGCCAAGGAGCCCGGCCGGGCCCCGCTGGCCGTGCGGATGCGCCCGCGCACCCTGGACGAGGTCGCCGGGCAGCGCCAGCTGCTGAAGGACGGCTCGCCGCTGCGCCGGCTGGTGTCCGGCTCGCGCGGGCCGGCGGCGACCAGCTCGGTGATCCTCTGGGGCCCGCCCGGTACCGGCAAGACCACGCTCGCGCACGTCATCAGCCAGGCCGTCGAGGGCCGCTTCGTCGAGCTGTCCGCGATCACCGCGGGCGTCAAGGAGGTGCGCGCGGTCATCGACGGTGCCCGGCGGGCGGTCGGCATGTCCGGCCGCGAGACGGTGCTCTTCCTGGACGAGATCCACCGCTTCTCCAAGGCCCAGCAGGACTCGCTGCTGCCGGCCGTCGAGAACCGCTGGGTCACCCTGATCGCGGCGACCACCGAGAACCCGTACTTCTCGGTGATCTCGCCGCTGCTGTCGCGCTCGCTGCTGCTCACCCTGGAGTCGCTCACCGACGACGACGTCCGCGCGCTGCTGCGCCGCGCGGTGGCCGACGAGCGCGGCCTGGACGGCGCTCTGGAGCTCACGGGGGAGGCCGAGGACCACCTCGTGCGGCTCGCGGGCGGGGACGCCAGGCGGGCGCTCACGACGCTGGAGGCGGCGGCCGGGGCGGCGCTGGAGAAGGGCGAGTCGAGCATCACGCTGGCCACCACGGAGACGGCCGTCAACCAGGCGGCGGTGCGCTACGACAAGGACGGCGACCAGCACTACGACGTGGCGAGCGCGCTGATCAAGTCGATCCGCGGCAGCGACGTGGACGCCACGCTGCACTACCTGGCCCGGATGATCGAGGCGGGGGAGGACCCGCGCTTCATCGCCCGGCGGCTGATGATCTCGGCCAGCGAGGACGTCGGGCTGGCGGACCCGACGGCGCTGCAGACGGCCGTCGCGGCGGCCCAGGCGGTGGCGCTGATCGGCTTCCCGGAGGCGCGGATCATCCTGTCCCAGGCGGCGATCGCGCTGGCCCTGGCGCCCAAGTCGAACGCGGCCTACCTGGCCATCGACGCGGCGCTGGCGGACGTCCGGCAGGGCCTCGCGGGCGCGGTGCCGCCGCACCTGCGGGACGCGCACTACGGCGGCGCGGGCAAGCTCGGTCACGGCAAGGGCTACCAGTACCCGCACGACCTGCCGGAGGGCATCGCGGCCCAGCAGTACGCGCCGGACGCGGTGCACGGCAAGGACTACTACCGGCCGACCCGCCGCGGCGGCGAGGCCCGCTACGCGGACGTCGTGGAGTGGACGAGGGGGCGGCTCAGGGGCGAGTGAACAGCCTGTCGGCGCGCCGGTATACTCGATCGGAGTGCCACGTCCCGGGACGGCGGCGGGGGAGACCCCACCGACCGGCCGCACCAGCGGGACGCCGGCCGTTGGCCCCTTGCGAGGGGCCCGCAACAGGAGCGTCGCGCACCGTTTCGGTGTCGCGGGCGGGCCAGTTCACTGGACCGTCCGTGTGACAAGCACATGCGTGCCCGGCTCCGGAGAGCGGCTGATCCCACCGCGCAGGCGGCGGGGTTTTCTCCGGGTCGCGAGATGCGACCTCCGTCAACACCTGGTGAAGCCGTATTCGAAAGCAAGGAAGGTTTGGTTCATGGCGAACCAGAAGCGTCCCAAGGTCAAGATCGCGCGTGCGCTCGGCGTGCCGCTGACCCCGAAGTCCGTCAAGTACTTCGAGGCCCGCCCGTACCCGCCCGGCCAGCACGGCCGTGGCCGCAAGCAGAACTCGGACTACAAGGTCCGTCTGCTCGAGAAGCAGCGTCTTCGCGCCCAGTACGACCTGAGCGAGAAGCAGCTGTCGCGTGCGTTCGACCGCGCGAAGAAGGCCGAGGGCAAGACCGGTGAGGCGCTCGTCGCCGAGCTGGAGACCCGTCTGGACTCGCTGGTGCTGCGTTCGGGCATCGCCCGCACCATCTACCAGGCCCGCCAGATGGTCGTCCACGGCCACATCGAGGTCAACGGCGGCAAGGTCAACAAGCCGTCGTTCCAGATGAAGCCGGGCTACGTGGTGACCGTCCGCGAGCGCTCCAAGGAGAAGGTCCCCTTCCAGGTCGCCCGTGAGGGTGGCTACGCGGGTGAGGGCCAGACCCCGAAGTACCTCGAGGTCAACCTGAAGGCCCTGGCCTTCCGCCTGGACCGTGCGCCGCAGCGCAAGGAGGTCCCGGTGATCTGTGACGAGCAGCTCGTCGTCGAGTACTACTCGCGCTGATCCGCGACCGGTTCCGCACTTCGCAGAACCACAGCGAGCCCCCACCGCCCCTCGGGGTGGTGGGGGCTCGCCCCTTTCCGGCTCCGACCGGCCTTTGCGTTCCGCTCAGCCGGCCTCGCCGGTCATCGCGGCGGCCAGCCGCAGGTGCGGGCGGGCCTCCGCGGTGCGGCCCTGGCGCTCCAGGGTGCGTCCGAGCATCAGCCGGGCGTAGTCCTCGGCCGGGTCGGCCTCCAGGATCCGGAGCAATTCGGCCTCGGCGTTGCGCAGTTGGGCGGAGTGGTAGTAGCTGCGGGCGAGCAACAGGCGGACCGAGAGGTTGGCCGGCTCCTCGGCGAGCACGCCCCGCAGGATGAGGGCGGCCTCGCTGTACGCCTTGGACTCGAAGTGGAACTTCGCCCGGCGGTACTCGTCAGCGGCGGTGTGGACGGCCATGGTGGCTCCTTCCGACTTGGTACTTGCCTCCTCAAGCAATCCGCAAGCTTCAGCTATTCCGCACCGGCGCGGGCGCCGGGGCCGGCGGCACCGAGCACGGCCCCGGCCCGGCTCCGGGCCCGCCCGGGGAGCCACCGGCGCCGAGGGCCCGGGAGACCGCCGCGTCGAGGTCGAGCCGGGCGCCGGCCGCGTAGCAGTCCTCGTACTCCTGCTCGGTGAGCCCGGCGCGGGCCCGTTCGGCGCACTGCCGGTGCGGGCCGAAGAAGAACCGCGAGCCGAGGAAGGGCGTGCCGACCGTGCGCCAGATCCGGTGCGCCGCGCCCTGGAGCAGCCGGGCCTCGCGCAGGTCGCCCGGGACGCCGGGGCCGGCGGGCTCGGTCTCCAGCAGGGCCAGCAGGTCGATGCCGAGGACGATGCCCAGCAGGTCGTGGAACAGGTGGTTGAGCCGCACGCTCTCCCGGGCGAGGACCCGGGCCGGGCGGACGTCGCCGTCCGTCCACTGCGAGAAGGCCATCGCGTACAGCACGTACGCGTACGCCCACTGCTCGCCGTGCTCCTCGCACACCTCGCGGGCCTGGCCGAACCACAGCTCACCGCTCTCCCGGTCGCCCTGGAAGACGTAGGCGAGGCCCAGTTCGAGCATGGCCATCAGGACGTTGCTGTTGAGCTCGCCGATCGTCCGGTAGTGCCACAGCGCCTCCTCGAACAGCTCGGCGGCGCGCTCGGGTTCGTCGCCGATCAGGGCCGCGCAGCCCTGCCGGTGGACGGCGTAGGCGAGCGCGCGGTCGTCGCCGGTAGCCAGCGCCTGGCGGCGGCACTCCTCCAGCGCCGGGCGGGCGGCGGGCAGGTCGCCCTGGAGGGTCGCCATGTAGCCGGTCACCCAGAGCGCCTTGGCACGCGCCTCGGTGGGCTCGCCGTCGAGGGCGAGCGCGCGGTCCAGCCAGTGCCGGCCCTCGCCGAGGTGCCCGCTGCCGACCCAGTAGAACCAGAGCGTGCCGGCCATCAGCAGGGCGAGCTGCTCCTCGCCGGGCTCGGAGAGGCAGAACTCCAGCGCGGCCCGGAGGTTGGTGTGGGCGAGCCCGGTGCGTTCGGCGGTCTCCGCCTGCCGGGGGCCGAACCACTCGACCTCGCCCCAGGTGGCGATCCCCAGGTACCAGTCCCGGTGGCGGCGCCGCAGCCGCTGCTCGTCGCCGGCGGCGCGCAGCCAGAGGCCGCCGTACTCGCGCAGGGTGTCGAGCAGCCGGAAGCGGACGCCGTACGCGGTGTCCTCGCGCAGGACGACGGACTTGGCGACGAGTTCGCAGAGCAGGTCGAGGACGTCCTCGGCGTCGATGCCCTCGGCGGCGCACACGTACTCGGCGGCCTCCAGGTCGAAGCCGCCGGCGAAGACCGAGAGGCGGGCCCAGAGTAAACGTTCCTGCACCGTGCAGAGCTCGTGACTCCAGCCGATCGTCGTGCGCATCGTCTGGTGCCTGGGCAGGGCCGTCCTCGCGCCGCCGGTCAGCAGCCGGAAACGGTCGTCCAGCCGGGCGGTGATCTGCTCGACCGACAGCGCGCGCAGCCGCCCGGCCGCCAGCTCCACGGCGAGCGGGATGCCGTCCAGCCGGCGGCACAGCACGCCCACCGCCTCGGCGTTCGCCTCCGTCACGGCGAAGGACGGCAGCACGGCACGCGCCCGCTCGGCGAACAGCTGTACCGCGTCCGGCAGCATGCCCGGCCCCGGCCACCCGCCCGCCACCGGGCCCACCGGCAGTGGGGCCACCGTGAACAGGTGCTCGCCGCCGGCGCGCAGCGGCGCCCGGCTGGTGGCCAGCACCCGCAGGCCGGGCACCGCCCGCAGGAGGGTGTCCGCCAGCTCCGCGCAGGCGTCCACCAGGTGCTCGCAGCCGTCCAGCAGGAGCAGCAGACGGCGGCCGGCCAACTGCTCGGTCAGCACCTCCAGCGGCGGCCGGGCGGTGCCGTGCGGCAGCCGCAGCGACTCCAGGACGGCGTGGCCGAGCAGGAGCGGGTCCTGCACGGGGGCGACGTCGACCAGCCGGGTGCCGTCCGGGAACGCGCCCGCGGCCCGGGCCGCCGCGCGCAGTGCCAGCCGGCTCTTGCCGACCCCGCCAGGCCCGGTGACCGTCACCAGTCGGGCGTTCGCCAGCAGCCCGGCCAGCTCGGTCAGCTCCCGCCGCCGCCCGACGAAGCCGGTGACCTCGGCCGGCAGCCGAGCGGGCTCCGCCGCCCGCGGGGGCGGGTCGGCCGCCCGGGGCTGTGCTCTCCAGTCGCCGGCCAAGCGCTGCTCCCCGTGCTCCGGGCCCGGACCGCGCGGGCCCGGACGTGCGTCGGGCCGTACGGGCGACGACCCGCCTGGCAGAACGAGGTGACCGGCCGGTAGGTTACGCGGGCGGTTCGCACACCCGACCGGACCACGGGGCCCGTCCCCGGCCTCCCGGCGTCCGCCGGAGGGTGGGCGCGGCGCGGGTCCGGGCGCCGGCCCACGGGCGGGAGTCCCGGAGAGGGTCCCGGAGCCCGCTGCGCCACCGTGGACCCGGTCCGGGAACCGGGCGTGGGCGCGATAGGGTTCCGTTTGGAGAACAGCAAGGCGAGGGAGCGCGCAAAGGTGTCCGTGGGAGAGCTGGCCGGGTTGCTCGTCGCCGTGTTCTGGGCGGTCCTGGTCACCCTGCTCGCCGTGGTGCTGGTCCGCCTCTCGCGGGTGCTCAAGGAGGCCACCGTCCTGGTCTCCGCCGTCACCGAGCAGGCCGTGCCGCTGCTGACCGAGGCGGGCGCCGCGGTGCGCAGCGCCAACGAGCAGCTGGAGCGGGTCGACGAGATCACCGCGAACGTCCAGGACGCCGCCGCCAACGCCAACGCGCTCTCCTCCACCGTCGCGGCCACCCTGGGCGGGCCGCTGGTGAAGGTCGCGGCCTTCAGCTACGGCGTCCGCAAGGCGGTCGCCAGGCAGCAGGGCGGCGGACTGTCCGTGCCCGCCCAGCCGGGCGAGCGCGAGGAGCTGGCCCGGCTGATCCGGGCCGAGGTGCGCGCCGCGACCGCCCCGCGAGGCGGCCTGCTCGCCCGGGTCCGGCGCGCGGTGAGGGGCTGACGCCGTGGTGCGACGCATCTTCTGGATGGCGGTCGGCGCCGGCGCCACCGTCTGGGCCATGAACAAGGCCAACGAGGCCGTGCACCGGCTCACCCCGGACAGCCTCTCCGGCACCGCCGCGCGCGGTGCGCTGCACCTGGGCGACCTGGCCAAGCAGTTCGCCCAGGACGTGAAGGCCGGCATGGCCGAGCGCGAGGACCAGCTGCGCGACGACCTCGGACTCCACGGCACCGCCGTCGTCGAGCCCCGGCGCGAGCGCCGGGTCCTGCGGGGCGAGCCCCAGTACCGAGCTATCTCGGCGGCGCCCGGCAGTCCGGCCGCCGCCCTGCCGCCGTCCAGCAGTGCCCGCAAGACCCCCAGAGCCATTGAAGAAACGCCCCGCCGCGCCCTGCCGCCGCGGGGTGGCACCCCGAACCGGAAGGACCACTAATGGAGTCGGCTGAGATCCGCCGCCGCTGGCTGCGCTTCTTCGAGGAGCGCGGCCACACCGTCGTTCCGTCGGCGTCGCTGGTCGCCGACGACCCCACCCTGCTGCTGGTCAACGCCGGCATGGTGCCGTTCAAGCCCTACTTCCTGGGCGAGGTCAAGCCGCAGTTCTCGCGCGCCACCAGCGTCCAGAAGTGCGTGCGCACCCTGGACATCGAGGAGGTCGGGAAGACCACCCGGCACGGCTCCTTCTTCCAGATGTGCGGCAACTTCTCCTTCGGCGACTACTTCAAGGAAGGAGCCATCAAGTTCGCGTGGGAGCTGCTCACCACCCCCGTCGCGGACGGCGGCTACGGCCTTGAGAAGGAGAAGCTCTGGATCACCGTCTACAAGGACGACGACGAGGCCGAGCAGATCTGGCGCGACGTCATCGGCGTGCCCTCGGAGCGCATCCAGCGCCTGGGCATGAAGGACAACTTCTGGTCGATGGGCGTCCCCGGCCCGTGCGGCCCGTGCTCGGAGATCAACTACGACCGCGGCCCCGCGTACGGCGAGGAGGGCGGCCCGGCCGTCAACGGCGAGCGCTACCTGGAGATCTGGAACCTGGTCTTCATGCAGTACGAGCGGGGCCACGGCGACGGCAAGGACGGCTTCGAGATCCTCGGCGACCTGCCGAGCAAGAACATCGACACCGGCCTCGGTCTGGAGCGCCTCGCCGCCATCCTGCAGGACGTCGACAACCTCTTCGAGATCGACACCAGCCGGATGATCCTCGACCGCGCCGCCGAGCTCACCGGCCACACCTACGGCGCCGACCACAAGTCGGACGTGTCGCTGCGCGTGGTCACCGACCACATCCGCACCGGCCTGATGCTGGTCGGCGACGGCGTCACCCCCGGCAACGAGGGCCGCGGCTACGTGCTGCGCCGCATCCTGCGCCGCGCCATCCGCAACATGCGCCTGCTGGGCGCCACCGGTCCGGTCGCCAAGGACCTGATCGACATCGCGATCAAGGCGATGGCCCCGCAGTACCCGGAGCTGGAGGCCGACCGCAAGCGCATCGAGACGGTCGTCGTCGGCGAGGAGTCGGCGTTCCTGCAGACCCTGAAGGCCGGCACCAGCCTGCTGGACGCCGCCGTCACCGAGACCAAGCAGGCCGGCGGCGCCGTCCTCTCCGGTGACCAGGCGTTCAAGCTGCACGACACCTACGGCTTCCCGATCGACCTGACCCTGGAGATGGCCGAGGAGCAGGGCCTCCAGGTCGACGAGGCCGGGTTCCGCCGCCTGATGCAGGAGCAGCGGGACCGCGCCAAGGCGGACGCCAAGGCCAAGAAGATGGGCCACGCCGACGTCGCCGCGTACCGCGAGGTCGCCGACAAGTCCGGCGCGAGCCTGTTCACCGGCTACACCCTCACCGAGGGCGAGGCCACCGTGGTGGGCCTGCTGGTGGACGGCGTCCCGTCGCCGGCCGCCTCCGAGGGCGACGAGGTCGAGATCATCCTCGACCGCACCCCGTTCTACGCCGAGGGCGGCGGCCAGCTCGCCGACCACGGCCGGATCCGGCTGGAGTCCGGCGCGGTCGTCGAGATCCGCGACGTGCAGCAGCCCGTCCCCGGCGTGATCGTCCACTCCGGTGGGGTGCTGTTCGGCGAGGTCCTGCTCGGCGCGGCCGCGTACGCGACGATCGACACCGACCGCCGCCGCGCGATCGCCCGCGCCCACTCGGCCACCCACCTGACCCACCAGGCGCTGCGCGACGCGCTCGGCCCGACGGCCGCCCAGGCCGGTTCCGAGAACGCCCCGGGCCGCTTCCGCTTCGACTTCGGCTCGCCGGCCGCCGTGCCGGGCAGCGTGCTGACCGACGTCGAGCAGAAGATCAACGACGTGCTGACCCGCGAGCTGGAGGTCACCGCCGAGGTCATGACGATGGACCAGGCCCGCAAGGCCGGCGCCATCGCGATGTTCGGCGAGAAGTACGGCGACGAGGTCCGGGTCGTCACCATCGGCGACTTCTCCAAGGAGCTGTGCGGTGGCACCCACGTCGGCAACACCGCCCAGCTGGGTCTGGTGAAGCTGCTCGGCGAGTCCTCGATCGGCTCCGGCGTGCGCCGCGTCGAGGCGCTGGTCGGCGTCGACGCCTACAAGTTCCTGGCCCGCGAGCACACCGTGGTCTCCCAGCTCACCGAGCTGGTCAAGGGCCGCCCGGAGGAGCTGCCGGAGAAGATCTCGGGCATGCTCACCAAGCTCAAGGACGCCGAGAAGGAGATCGAGCGCTTCCGCGCCGAGAAGGTCCTGGCCGCCGCGGCGGGCCTGGCCGACTCGGCCGAGGACGTGCACGGCATCTCCGTGGTGGCCGCGCAGGTCGCCGACGGGGTCGGCGCGGACGAGCTGCGCAAGCTGGTCCTCGACGTGCGCGGGCGCCTCGGCTCGCGCCCGGCCGTGGTCGCCGCCTTCACCGTGGCGGGCGGCCGCCCGCTGACCGTGATCGCCACCAACGAGGACGCCCGCGGCCGCGGCATCAAGGCCGGCGAGCTCGTGCGCGTCGCCGCCAAGACCCTCGGCGGCGGCGGTGGCGGCAAGGACGACGTCGCCCAGGGCGGCGGGTCCAACCCGGCCGCGGTCGGCGAGGCCATCGCCGCGGTGCGCGGCCTGGTCGCGGAGCGCGCCTCCTGATGGAGTTCGAGGAGAGGCCCTTCAGGCGTGGGCGGCGGATCGCCGTCGACGTCGGTGACGCCCGGATCGGGGTCGCGTCCTGCGACCCCGACGGGGTGCTCGCCACCCCGGTGGAGACCGTCCCGGCCGGCGTGAAGTCGCAGGCCAGGATCGCCGCGATCGTCGACGAGTACGGCGCGATCGAGGTGGTCGTCGGGCTGCCGCGCTCGCTCAGCGGCAAGGAGGGCCCGGCGGCGGAGAAGGTCCGCGCGTACGCGGCGCGGCTGGCCGACCGGGTCCACCCGGTGCCGGTGCGGCTGGTCGACGAGCGCATGTCCACCGTCACCGCGACCCACGGGCTGCGGGCCTCGGGCGTCAAGGCGAAGAAGGGGCGCTCGGTGGTCGACCAGGCCGCCGCGGTGGTGATCCTCCAGTCCGCGCTTGAGACCGAACGGGTGAGCGGACGCCCGCCCGGTGAGAGCGTCGAGGCGGCGGGCTGACCGGCCTGCTCTAACGTCCCGGAGAGGGGTCCGTGCGGACGCGTCCGCACGGACCCCTCTCGTTTCTTCCGGGACCGCCGAGGGGGCGCGCCATGACCGACCAGGACTTCCACCCGGGTCTCACGCCCGGCCACCTCGGTGCGCCGGTGCTGGAACCGGAGGGCCGTCCGCCGGGCGCGCCCCGTCCGCGCCCCGATGCACCGGATCCCCACCGATGGCGTAACGGACTGGCCTGCGGGCTCACCGCGCTCGCCCTGGTGGGCGTCTTCGGCGGGGCCGGACTCGCCGGCTGGACCTGGGTGCAGGGGCAGCGCAAGCCCCCGGCCGCCGCCGACTACGCGGGGCAGGGCACCGGGGACGTCCAGGTCTCGGTGCCGGAGGGTGCGGGGCTGTCCCAGATCGCGTCGGCGCTGGTGCGCAACGGCGTGGTGGCCAGCTCCCTGGCCTTCACCCGGGCGGCCAAGGGCAGCGCGGCGGCGGCCGGGCGGATCCAGCCCGGCACCTACACGCTGAAACAGAAGATGTCGGCTGCGGCGGCGCTGGCCATCCTGATCGACCCGGCGAACGCCAACGGCCTGACCATTCCCGAGGGTTGGCGCGGCTACCAGATCTTCGCGGCGATCGACAAGAAGCTGAACCTGCCGGCCGGCACCACCCAGCGCACCGCACAGGAGCAGGGCGCCGAGCTGGGGCTGCCGGACTTCGCCAACGGCAGCCCCGAGGGCTACCTCTTCCCCGCGACGTACAGCGTCACGGACGGGACCACCGCCGCCGACCTGCTGAAGCAGATGGTCGAACGGGCCGGCAAGGAGTACGCCCGCGACGACGCCAACGTCGTCGCCCAGACCCTCGGGCAGAGCCTGTACGGTCTGGTCACGGTGGCGAGCATGGTCCAGGGCGAGGCCGACAACTCCGAGGACATGAGCAAGGTCGCGCGGGTGATCTACAACCGGCTGGCCAAGAACATGCCGCTCCAGCTCGACTCGACGATCAACTACGCGCTCGGCCGCTCCACGCTGAACACCACGGTGACCGACACCAGGCTGGACTCGCCGTACAACACCTACCTGCACCCCGGGCTGCCGCCGTCGCCGATCTCCAACCCCGGGCGCCAGGCCATCATGGCCGCGCTGGACCCGGCGCCCGGCGACTGGCTCTACTTCGTCACCGTGAAGCCGGGCGACACCCGCTTCACCGACAGCTTCGACGTCCAGCAGCGCAACGTGGCGGACTTCAACGCCTACCGGGCGGCCCAGTCGAGCGCCGCGGCCGCGGCCTCCGCCACGCCGTCCCCGACGGCGGCGTCCCAGCCGGGCGGAGCCCCGGCAGGTCAGGGCGGGCGCTGACGGAGGTTTCGCCTTCACGGCGGTATGTCTGCGGTACGGTAACGTCTCCTTCCAGGCGCTGCGCTAGCACGCCGGTTCGAGAATCAGCCGGGACGACGTCCCGCGCGGCCGGTCCGATCCGCCGGTCGTCTCCGTCGGGTAAGGGGATCAATGACCGATCTGGGTCGGGGCTACGGCCCCCAGGGCGCCGAGCCGTGGCACCCCGGTGATCCCGCCTACGGCGGACAGCAAGACGGCCAGTGGCAGCAGACGGCCCAGCAGCACATGGGCCAGCAAGGCTACCCACAGCAGGAGCAGTACCAGCAGCAGATGGCCCAGCAGAACATGGGTCAGCAGGGCATGGGCCAGCCGGGTTACCAGGACCCTCAGGCCTTCCAGCAGCAGGGCTACGGCCAGGGCTACCAGGGCGGCCAGCAGCAGTACCAGCAGCAGGGGCAGCAGGGTCAGTACCCCCAGCAGGGGCAGTACCAGCAGATGCCCCAGCAGGAGATGGCTTCGCAGGGCTTCCCGCAGCAGGGGCAGTACCCGCAGCAGCAGGGCCAGTACCCCCAGCAGGGCTACCCGCAGCAGGGGCAGTACCAGCAGCAGATGCCCCAGCAGCAGATGCAGCAGGCCCCGGTACAGCAGCAGATGCCCCCACAGCAGGTGCGGCAGCCGATGCGGCAGCAGGCTCCGCAGCAGGCCGAGCCCGTCTCCGGGCCCGGTCCGGACGGGATCGACTGGGAGGCCGAGGCCGCCGCGCTCGAGGCGGGCGCCGCTCCGGCGGGGCACGAGCAGGCCGAGGAGGAGTGGGACGACCACTTCGAGGAGGGCCACGCCGACGACGGCCGTCACGGGGACGGCGAGTACGCCGAGAACGACGACGAGATCGGGCAGGCCGGCTTCCTCGGTGAGGAGGACGTCTCCCGCGAGGCGCAGAAGAAGCGCAAGGAGAAGGGCAAGAAGTCGGGCCGCCGCAACAGCGGCGCCTGCCTGGTGGTCGCGCTGGTGTTGGTCGGCGCCATGGCCGGGGCCGGCTGGTGGGGCTACGGCTTCTACAAGGACCACTTCGGCCCGCCGCCGGACTTCACGGGCGACGGCACCGGCTCCGTCCAGGTCGAGGTCAAGTCCGGCGCGGTCGGCGCGCAGGTCGGCCTCGCGCTGAAGAACGCCGGTGTGGTCAAGAGCGTCGACGCGTTCAGCAAGGCCTGTGACGCCGAGCCGAAGTGCACGACCGTGCAGCCGGGCTTCTACACGCTGAAGAAGGAGATGCCGGCCGCCGACGCGCTCAAGGAGCTCCTCGCGCAGGCGGGCGGCGCGGCGATCGTGTTCCCGGAGGGCAAGAACTCCTCCGAGATCTACACGCTGATCGACACCAAGCTGAAGCTGGCCCCGGGCACCACGGCGAACGTCGCCAAGGCCCAGGTCAACACCCTCGGGCTGCCCGGGTACGCGCAGGGCAACGTCGAGGGCTTCCTGTGGCCGACGCGCTACAACATCGCCGACGGCACGAAGCCCGAGGACCTGCTCAAGCAGATGGTGAAGACCGCCACCGACAAGTACGCCAACCTGGACGGCCAGGCCGCCGCGGTGGGGCTGAAGAACGGCTACGAGGTGATCATCGAGGCGAGCATCCTGCAGCGCGAGGGCAACAACCCGGCGGACTTCGCGAAGATGGCCAAGACCATCCAGAACCGCCTGGCCAACGAGCCCGAGACGCACCACCGCCTGGGCATGGACACCACGCTGCAGTACTCGCTGGGCCGCAAGGACCTCAACAAGTCGGACATGGACAACGCGTCCAACAAGTACAACACCTACCTCAACCCCGGTCTGCCGCCGACGCCGATCTCCAACCCCGGCGACGACGCGATCAACGCGGTGCTGCACCCGGCGGACGGCAAGTGGCTGTACTTCATCGCGATGTCCCAGACCGAGACCCGCTTCGCCGAGACGGCCAAGGAGCACTACGCCAACGTGAAGGAGTACTGCCAGTCGGCCGGCCAGAACTTCGACGAGGCCCGCGGCCACTGCACCACCAAGTAGTCCGCACCGGTAACCCGCCCACGGAGAAGCTGCGTTGACCACCAAGCACCGGGCCGCCGTCCTCGGCTCGCCGATCGCCCACTCGCTCTCGCCGGACCTGCACCGGGCCGCCTTCGCGGCGCTCGGGCTGGACGGCTGGCGCTACGACCGGTTCGAGCTGGACGAGGCCGCCCTGCCCGGCTTCGTCGCCGGGCTGGACGAGACGCAGTGGGCGGGGCTGTCGCTGACCATGCCGCTGAAGCGGGCGGTCATCCCGCTGCTCGACGAGGTCAGCGCGACGGCCCGCGCGGTGGACGCGGTGAACACGGTGGTGTTCACCGCCGACGGGCGGCGCACCGGCGACAACACCGACGTCCCCGGCCTGGTGAACGCGCTCCGCGAGCGCGGCATCACCGAGGTGCCGGGTGCCGCGGTGCTGGGCGCGGGGGCCACGGCCTCCTCCGCGCTGGCGGCGCTGGCGCAGGTCTGCACCGGCGAGGTGACGGTCTACGTGCGCAGCGCCGAACGGGCCAGGGAGATGGCCGAGCTCGGCGAGCGGCTCGGTGTCGTCGTGCGGACGGCCGACTGGGAGCGCGGCGCCGAGGCGCTGGCGCAGCCGCTCACCGTCTCCACGACGCCGGTCGGCGCGACCGACGGGTTCGCCGCGGCGCTGCCCGCCGAACCCGGGGCGCTGTTCGACGTGCTGTACCACCCGTGGCCGACGGCGCTGGCGGCCGCGTGCGCCGAGCGCGGGGCCACCGTCCTGGGCGGGCTCGACCTGCTCGTGCACCAGGCGGTGCTGCAGAGCGAGGCGTTCACCGGGCGGACGCCCGGCCCGCTCGCGGCGATGCGCGAGGCGGGGGAGAAGGCGCTCGCCGGGCGCTGAGGCGGGTCCCCGGCCCGCCGGCTCGTCCCGATCGGTCCGGTCCGTCCCGCCGACCGGCCGGTCGCCGTCCGTCACGCGGACCGCGCCCCCGGGTGACCTCGGGACATGAAAGGATTCGGTCAGAAGGCACGCCCGGGGCGGCCCGTTGGCCGGCCCGCTGATGAAGGAGCTCCGTTGGGTACGTTGCGCTGGCTGACGGCGGGGGAGTCGCACGGTCCCGCACTGGTCGCGACGCTGGAGGGCCTGCCCGCTGGTGTACCGGTCACCACCGCCGTGGTGGCCGATGCGCTGGCGCGTCGCCGGCTCGGTTACGGTCGCGGCGCGCGGATGAAGTTCGAGCAGGACGAGGTGACGTTCCTCGGCGGTGTGCGGCACGGTCTGACGATGGGCAGCCCGGTGGCGGTCATGGTGGGCAACACGGAGTGGCCGAAGTGGGAGCAGGTCATGTCGGCCGACCCGGTCGACCCCGAGGTGCTCGCGGGGCTGGCCCGCAACGAGGCGCTGACCCGTCCCCGTCCGGGTCACGCCGACCTGGCGGGGATGCAGAAGTACTCGATCGAGGAGGCCCGCCCGATCCTGGAGCGCGCGAGCGCCCGTGAGACGGCGGCCCGGGTCGCGCTGGGCGCCGTCGCCCGTGCGTACCTGAAGGAGACCTGCGGGATCGAGATCGTC
>NZ_JAQYXB010000434.1:0-943 GCF_036322405.1 Streptomyces sp. SP17BM10
AGATCGCCGGTTCGGTGTTCGCCGGCGCCCCGGCGGGCCGCTCCTCCACCCGCGCGGACGCGGCCGCGGGCGCGTGTTCGGTCAAGCGTTCTTCCATGACTGTTCGGTCCTCCGCTGGTGGATCGGGGTGTTCAGGGTCGGGTGGCGGGCGGCGGGTCGAGCTCGCCGACGGTGACCGGCTCCAGGCCGCGGTCGAGCAGGCCCTCGATGACGGCCGGGAGGGCCTGGACGGTCTGGCCGCGGTCCCCGGCGCCCTCGTGCATCAGCACCACCGAGCCGGGGCCGGCGCACTCCAGGACGGTCGCGGCGATGCGCCCAGGCCCCGGCCGCGTCCAGTCGCGGGAGTCCACGTCGAACATGGTCAGGGTGGCCGGGTGGCCCTCCAGCGCGGCCGGCACCGCGGGGCTCAGGGCACCGTAGGGCGGGCGGAAGCGGGTCGGCGCCGTGCCGGTCACCCGGGCCACCGCCTCTGCCGTGCGGTCGAGCTGCTCGCGCAGGTGATCCGCCGTCAGGTCGGCCAGGAAGGGGTGGGACCAGGAGTGGTTGCCGACCTCGTGGCCGGCGTCGGCGATCCGGCGCAGCTCGTCGGGCAGCGCCGCGGCGTGGTGGCCGACGCAGAAGAACGTCGCCCGCACCCCGTAGCGGTCCAGGATCTCCAGCACGCTGCGGGTGTGCACCGGGTCGGGGCCGTCGTCGAAGGTGAGCGCGACCCGGGGGACGTCCCGGCGGCCGTGCTCGAACCAGCGGCCGGCGGCGACCAGGGCGGCCTTGGTGGGCTCGCTGCGCCGGACGACCTCGTGGAACTCCTCGGCGCGGCCGGTCAGGCTGCCGCCCTCGGCGGTCACCCGCGCCAGCGTGGCGGGCGCGCTCCAGGCCTGCTCCGCCAGCCGCGCGGCCGGGACGGAGCCGAAGTGCGGCCGCTGCGGCAGCACCCACGGATCCG
>NZ_JAQYXB010000435.1:0-311 GCF_036322405.1 Streptomyces sp. SP17BM10
GGGGGGGGGGGGGGGGGGGGTGGGGTTGTGTTTTGGTTGTTGTGTGGGGGGGGTGGGGTGTTGGTGGTGGGGGGGGGGTGGGGGGGGGGGGTGGGGGGGGGGGCGCGGGGGGGCGGGGGGGGGCCAGGCGAGCCGCGCCGGGCGCGCGCCCACCCCGGCACGGCACGCACGCGGGGGCGGGGGGGGGCGGCCCCCGGGGGTACAACATTTTGGCATGCACGGGAACTAAGCCCCCGGCCACGTCCCCACGGGCCCCCCATATTGACAAAACCCCCCATGACCAAACCAAAAAACCCCAAAAAACCCAACCC
>NZ_JAQYXB010000436.1:0-261 GCF_036322405.1 Streptomyces sp. SP17BM10
GCAGGGTGTGCCGTTGACGGTGAAGGTGGTGGGGGCGGTGTTGGTGGCGGTGTAGGAGAAGTTGGCGCTGGTGGTGTAGGAGGCGCCGGGGTTGATGGTGGGGGCGTAGCCGGGGTTGGTGACGGTGACGGTCCGTCCGGTCTGGGTCCAGGTGCCGTTCCAGCCGTTCTGGAGGGTCTGGTCGCCGGTGTAGGCGTAGCCGAGGGTCCAGCCGTCGATGGCGGTGGTGCCGGTGTCGGTGATGGTGAGGTTCGCGGTGAA
>NZ_JAQYXB010000437.1:0-499 GCF_036322405.1 Streptomyces sp. SP17BM10
ACGCCGGAGGGCGTGGCACCGGGTACCCGGTGCCACGCCCTCCGCGTCGGTGCGGGGCGGATCAGGCCTTGCGGGCCTTCACCTCGGCGGTGAGCTGCGGCAGGACGGCGAAGAGGTCGCCGACGACGCCGTAGTCGACCAGCTCGAAGATCGGGGCCTCGGGGTCCTTGTTGACGGCCACGATGGTCTTCGAGGTCTGCATGCCGGCCCGGTGCTGGATCGCGCCGGAGATGCCGTTGGCCACGTACAGCTGCGGGGAGACCTGCTTGCCGGTCTGGCCGACCTGGCTGGTGTGCGGGTACCAGCCGGCGTCGACGGCGGCGCGCGAGGCGCCGACGGCCGCGCCGAGCGAGTCGGCGAGCTCCTCGACGACGCCGAAGCCCTCGGCGGCACCGACGCCGCGGCCGCCGGAGACGACGATGGCGGCCTCGGTCAGCTCCGGGCGGCCGGTCGAGACGCGCGGGGTGCGGGAGACGACCTTGGCGGCGTTGCCGGTGAA
>NZ_JAQYXB010000438.1:0-201 GCF_036322405.1 Streptomyces sp. SP17BM10
ACTCCGGGGTCACGGCCGGCATCGACCTCGCGCTCGCCCGTTCCGACGAGCACACCTCGGAAGACCCGTCGCTCCGGTTCAACTCGAAAGCCGTCGTCGGCATGCACCTGGGGGGGAAGGGGGGGGGGGGGTGGGGCGGGGGGGGGGGGCGGGCGGGCGCCCGCGGGGGGGGCAGCACCCCCCCCCCCCCCCCCCCCCCCC
>NZ_JAQYXB010000439.1:0-943 GCF_036322405.1 Streptomyces sp. SP17BM10
AGATCGCCGGTTCGGTGTTCGCCGGCGCCCCGGCGGGCCGCTCCTCCACCCGCGCGGACGCGGCCGCGGGCGCGTGTTCGGTCAAGCGTTCTTCCATGACTGTTCGGTCCTCCGCTGGTGGATCGGGGTGTTCAGGGTCGGATGGCGGGCGGCGGGTCGAGCTCGCCGACGGTGACCGGCTCCAGGCCCCGGTCGAGCAGGCCCTCGATGACGGCCGGGAGGGCCTGGACGGTCTGGCCGCGGTCCCCGGCGCCCTCGTGCATCAGCACCACCGAGCCGGGGCCGGCGCACTCCAGGACGGTCGCGGCGATGCGCCCGGGCCCGGGTCTGGACCAGTCCCGGGAGTCGACGTCCCACAACGTGAGGGCGGTGGGGTGCTCGTCGAGGACGGCCAGGCCCTCGGGGCTGAGCGCTCCGTAGGGCGGGCGGAAGCGGGTCGGGGCCGTTCCGGTGATCCGGGCCACCGCCTCCGTGGTGCGGTCGAGCTGCTCGCGCAGCTGGTCCGGCGTCAGGTCCGGCAGGTAGGGGTGGGACCAGGAGTGGTTGCCGACCTCGTGGCCGGCGTCGGCGATCCGGCGCAGCTCGTCGGGCAGGGCCGTCACGTGGTGGCCGACGCAGAAGAACGTCGCCCGCACCCCGTAGCGGTCCAGGATCTCCAGCACGCTGCGGGTGTGCACCGGGTCGGGGCCGTCGTCGAAGGTGAGCGCGACCCGGGGGACGTCCCGGCGGCCGTGCTCGAAGCAGCGCCCGGCGGCCGTCATCGCGGTGCGGATCGGCTCGGTGCGCCGCACGACCTCGTGGTACTCCTCGGCGCGGCCGGTCAGGCTGCCGCCCTCGGCGGTCACCCGCGCCAGCGTGGCGGGCGCGCTCCAGGCCTGCTCCGCCAGCCGCGCGGCCGGGACGGAGCCGAAGTGCGGCCGCTGCGGCAGCACCCACGGATCCG
>NZ_JAQYXB010000440.1:0-272 GCF_036322405.1 Streptomyces sp. SP17BM10
AGCTCCTGATCGAGGAGAGCGGCGTGCCCACCGAGATCACCGAGGTCCCGGCCCCCGAGGGCACCGGCCCGGAGACCGAGTGGCAGCAGCTCGACGTCACCGTCGCCCGCGACAGCCTCGGCTGGACCCCCCGCCGCACCCGCATCCGCGCACGAGGGGGAGCCATCGGAGACCGTTTCCGGCGCGGAACCTTCGCCGGCCTGGCCACCGGCCGGGCGAACGCCTTCGGGGCGCTGCGCCTGCTGCTCGCCGCCACCGTGGTGGTGTCGCAC
>NZ_JAQYXB010000441.1:0-371 GCF_036322405.1 Streptomyces sp. SP17BM10
GCGGGCGGATGGTGGGGGTGTGGCGGGCGAGGCCGGCCAGGGTGATGCCGGGGGGGGTGGGGCCGGGCGGGGCGGCCGCGCCGGGGGGGGGGGGGGTGGGGTGGGTGGGGGGGGGGGGGGGGTGGGGGGGGGGGGGCGGGGGGCCGCGCGCCGGGGGGGGGGGGGGGTGCCGGCGCCGGGGGGGCCGGCGGGGGGGCTGGGGGGGGGCGGGCGGGGGGGGGGGTGGGGTGGGTGGGGGGGGTGTGATGGGGGGGGCTGTGGGCGGCGCGCCCCGGCGGGGCGGGGGGGCTGCGGCGACGCGCGCGGGGGGGGGGGGCGGCCCGGGGGGGGGGCGGGGGCCCCCCCACCCCCCCCCCCCCCCCCCCCCCCCC
>NZ_JAQYXB010000442.1:0-382 GCF_036322405.1 Streptomyces sp. SP17BM10
AGCTCCTGATCGAGGAGAGCGGCGTGCCCACCGAGATCACCGAGGTCCCGGCCCCCGAGGGCACCGGCCCGGAGACCGAGTGGCAGCAGCTCGACGTCACCGTCGCCCGCGACAGCCTCGGCTGGACCCCCCGCCGCACCCTGCGCGAGGCCGTCCGCGAGCTGTGGAACGCCCAGACCGCCGCGCCCGTCGCGTAACGGCCGACCCGCCCGTCCTGCGGCGCCCGGAGCACGGCTCCGGGCGCCGCACCCGCATCCGCGCACGAGGGGGAGCCATCGGAGACCGTTTCCGGCGCGGAACCTTCGCCGGCCTGGCCACCGGCCGGGCGAACGCCTTCGGGGCGCTGCGCCTGCTGCTCGCCGCCACCGTGGTGGTGTCGCAC
>NZ_JAQYXB010000444.1:0-333 GCF_036322405.1 Streptomyces sp. SP17BM10
GGGGGGGGGGGGGGGGGGGGGGGGGGGGGGGGGGGGGGGGGGGGGGGGGTTGGGGGGGTGTGGTGGGGGGGTTTTGGTGGGTTGGGTGGCTGGTGGGGGGGGGGGGGCGGCCGCCCCACCCAGGCCACCAACCCCCCCAACACCCACACCCCCAACAAAAAAACCCCCCCCCACCCCCCCCCCCCCCCCAACACCCCCCAACCCCCCCCCCCCCCCCCCCAACCCCACCCCCCCACCCCCCCCCCCCACAACCCCCCCCCCCACGACCCCCCCCACCCCCACCCCCGCCAGGTCGCCACCCAAGACACCCCCGCCCCCCAACAAGTAAACCCC
>NZ_JAQYXB010000445.1:0-401 GCF_036322405.1 Streptomyces sp. SP17BM10
CCCCCCCCCCCCCCCCCCCCCCCCCCCCCCCCCCCCCCCCCCCCCGCTCGGGAATGAGACGGCGACCCCCGAGATCTACACTCGCTTGGACACTATTTCCCTCCCCGACGCTCTTCCGATCTTGTGCACCAGCCGGGTCTTGGGGGCGCCGAGCTCCGGCGACCACCCGACCTAACACCCAACGCGCGCGTGCACCTCGGCCAGCGTGACCGCGCTGCCCGCCACCGCGCCGGCGTCGGTGCCCACCGCGTCGGGGGCCCGCGCGGCCGCCCCCGCCCCAGGCCCGGGTGCGGTTGGACACGCCGCCGCGCTCATACGGGAGGGTGCCGGCGGTGCCGTGTTCGGACGGGTGGCCGTCCTCCAGGATGCCGGCCGGTCCGGCGCCGACGATCAGGACGTCG
>NZ_JAQYXB010000446.1:0-346 GCF_036322405.1 Streptomyces sp. SP17BM10
GACGACGTGATCGCCGCCGACAACGGAACGTGCGGGGTCGGACCAGAGGAGGGCCGGCACCGAGTGTACGAACGAGGGACCTACGCGCGCGTGCGGGAGACCTGCGACCAGAGCCGGGGGGAGGCGTGCGGGGGGCGGGGGGGGCAACCCAGCGAAAAAAAACAACCCCAAACCCACCAAAACAAACAAACACACCAACAAAAAAACAAAAAACACACACCCACCCCCCACCCCCCCCCCACCCAACACACAAACCCACCCCAGCCCCCTGCTCACCACCCAGACTCCCCGCCGGCGAGCCCGACCCCCGCCCCCCCCCCAGCCCCGGGGCCCGCACCCGCCCGAC
>NZ_JAQYXB010000447.1:0-10726 GCF_036322405.1 Streptomyces sp. SP17BM10
CGTCCCGGCCACCCCCGGCACCGCCCTCGACACCGAGGCCCTGCGCACCCACATCGCCGCCGCGCTCCCCGACTACATGGTCCCCTCCGCCTTCGTCCCGCTGGAGCAGCTGCCGCTGACGGTCAACGGCAAGCTCGACCGGCGCCAACTCCCGGCCCCCGCAGCGGAGTCGGCGGCCACAGCGCGCGGCCCCCGCTCGGCGCAGGAGGAGGTGCTCTGCGGCCTGTTCGCCGAGGTCCTGAAGGTGGAGCGCGTGGGCATCGACGACAGCTTCTTCGAGCTGGGCGGCGACAGCATCACCTCCATCCAGCTGGTCAGCCGGATCCGGTCGGTCCTCGGCGTGAAGCTGAGCAACCGGGGCATCTTCGAGACCCCGACCGTCGCCCGCCTCGCCGAGAAGCTCGGCAGCGGCCAGGACGGCGACGGCTTCGAGGTGCTGCTGCCGCTGCGCACCGGCGGCGACCGCCACCCGCTGTTCTGCGTGCACGGCGCCGGCGGCCTCAGCTGGCCCTACTCCTCGCTCCTCAAGCACATCGCCGCCGAGTACCCGGTGTACGGCCTCCAGGCCCGCGGCCTGGACGGCTCGGACGCCAGGATCGCCACCAGCGTCGAGGAGATGGCCTCGGACTACGTCGAGCAGATCCGCTCGGTGCAGCCCGAGGGCCCGTACCACCTGGTCGGCTGGTCCTTCGGCGGGCTGGTGGCGCACGAGGTGGCCACGCTCCTCGTGGAGCAGGGCGCCGAGGTCGCGCTGCTCGCCAACCTCGACCAGACCCCGTTCGACGAGTCCTGGACGACCGACGAGGGCTACACCCAGCCCACCGAGCGGGACGTCCTGGAGACGCTGCTCGACTTCGTCGGCTACGACCTCGACGAGATCCGCTCCCAACCCCTGGACCACCAGCGGGCGATGGAGCTGATCCGCGGCCGGGACAGCGCGCTCGGCAGTCTCTCGGAGCAGCACATCACGGCCTTCGTGAAGGTCGGCGTCAACAACCACGCACTGAGCGACGGCTACCGGCCGCGCCGCTTCGACGGCGAGCTGCTGCTGTTCGTCTCCACCGTCGGCACCGACGACCCCGAGGCACGCACCGCGGCCTCCGCGGCGGCCTGGCGGCCGCACGTGGCCGGCCGCATCACCACCCACCCGGTGCACGCACACCACGGCCACCTGCTCCAGCCGGAGCCGGCGGCCGAGATCGGCCGCGTCCTGCTCGCCCGGCTGACCTCCGTCAACTGACCACCTCACCCAGCAAAGGAGCCGGCATGGAAACGGCGATCTCGGCGGAGGGCCTCCGCAAGCGTTACGGCGACCACCAGGCGCTCGACGGCATCGACCTGGAGGTGCCGGCCGGCACCATCCTCGGCGTGCTCGGCCCCAACGGCGCCGGCAAGACCACCACCGTGCGCATCCTCACCACCCTGCTCGCCCCGGACGAGGGCCGGGCCACCATCGCCGGCTTCGACCTGCACACCCAGGCCAAGCAGATCCGCGCCAACGTCGGCCTCACCGGCCAGTACGCGGCCGTGGACGAGCGGCTCACCGGCCGGGAGAACCTCCAGCTGATCGGCCGCCTGCTACGGCTCGGCCGGCGCGGGGCCAAGGCCAGGGCCGACGAGCTGCTGGAGAAGTTCGACCTGACGGCCGCCGCCGGGCGCCCGGCGAAGACGTACTCGGGCGGCATGCGCCGACGCCTCGACCTCGCCGCGAGCCTGGTCGCCGCGCCGCCGGTGCTGTTCCTGGACGAGCCGACCACCGGGCTCGACCTGACCAGCCGGCTCGCGCTCTGGGACATGATCAACGAGCAGGTCGCGAACGGCGTGACGGTCCTCCTCACCACCCAGTACCTGGAGGAGGCGGACCAGCTCGCCGACTCGATCGTGGTGATCGACAAGGGCGTGGTGATCGCCGACGGCACGCCGGACGAGCTGAAGCGCAAGGTCGGCGGCGAGCGCCTGGAGGTGTCGCTGACCACCGCCGCCGACCTCGCCGACGCCACCCGGATACTGGCCGGCCTCGCCTCCGGGGAACCGAGCGTGGACGAGAACGCCCGGACGGTGTCGGTGCCGATGAGCGGCGGGGTGACCACCATCGCCGCCGCCGCCCAGGGCTTGCAGCAACTCGGCATCGAGCCGCAGGACTTCGCCGTGCGCCGGTCCTCCCTGGACGACGTCTTCCTCGCCCTCACCGGCAAGCAGGGCGCCGAGCCCGTCACCGACCCCGCCCCGTCCAAGGAGTTGCAGACAGCATGACCGAGGTGTTCAGCGACACGTTCGCGCTCGCGGGCCGCCAGATGCGGCACATCCGGCGGATGCCGGAACAGCTCCTGGGCATCACCGTCATGCCGGTGGCGTTCGTGCTCGTCTTCGGGTACCTGTTCGGCAGCGCGATGCAGGCGCCGGGGCAGGGGGGCTACAAGGAATACATCATGGCGGGTATCTTCGCCCAGGTGATGCTGGCCAACCTGACCACGACGGCGGTCGGGGTGGTCGAGGACCTCAACAACGGTCTGGTGGACCGCTTCCGGGCTCTCCCCATTTCCCGGTCCTCCGTCCTCCTGGGCCGTACCGTCGCCGATCTCGTGCTCGTCTCGTGGACGTCCGCGATCATGGCGCTGGTCGGGTACCTGATCGGCTGGCGGGCGCACAACGGGATCCTGCAGACACTGGCCGGCTTCGGCCTCCTTCTCCTCATGGGCTTCGTGATGTCCTGGGTGGGGGCCTTGGTGGGCTTGTCCCTGCGGAGCCCGGAGGCGGTGAGCGCCCTGGCGGGCGTCGTGATGATGCCCCTCGCCTTCCTGTCGAACGCCTTCGTCCCGCCGCAGGGCCTCCCCGGCTGGATGCGGGTGGTGGTCGAGTGGAACCCGGTCAGCGCGGTGGTGTCGGCGGCGCGCGACCTCTTCGGCAACGACCGCGGCGCGTCCGATGGCGCGTTCCCCTCCGATCACCCGATCATCGCCGCGGTGATCGTGATGGGCGTGCTCCTGGCCGTAGTGATCCCCCTGGCAGGTCGCGCCTACCAGCGAGCCGCCGCCAAGCGCTGATAGCGGTGATCGCCCCCGTTCGGCCCCAGCCGAGCGGGGGCGAATCGATGCGCTCAGGCCAGCCGGTAGGGCCCGAGGACGTACGAGAGCGCAGCGTGCGACGGGCCGTCGGTGACGGCACCGGTGGTCAGTAGCTCCGGAACCCACTCGACACAGGGGGCTTCAGCTCGCGAAAGTGCCGCAGCTCTACGTCGATCACGCCTCGGTCCTCCTGTTCCCTGCCCTGATACCTCGGTTCAGTCCAGCGCCGCCAGGGCGTCGACCAGGAGGCGTCCCTGCGGAGCCCCGTGTCGGAGCAGGGCCCCGGCCACGGTGTGCAGTTCTCCCCAGGCGTGCGGTCGGCCGACTTCGGCGGCGTCGTCGACGACTTCGAGCGCCGTCTCAAGCGCGGCCTCCGCCTCTCCGGCCCCGGCGTAGGCGTGCGCCAGGCAGGCGCCGTACCAGGCTCGGTCGCGGCGGTAGGTGGTGGCGAACCCGGCCAGGCCGACCTGAAGGTTGTCGATCGCGCTGCCCCACTGCTTCAGGTGGAGCTCGGCCATGCCGCGCTGCGCGGCGAACCAGCTCTCGCCATAGAAGTACAGCCACGGCGGGGCATCCGTGGCGCCGGCGATGATCTGCTGAGCCTCGTCCAGGCACCGATGCGCCGCGTCGGCATCGCCTTCGAGGGCATGGCCACGCCCGACCATCTGCACCGCCATGGCCCGGGTGGCATCGCTCGCGCCCGGAGTGGCGGCAGCGGCTTCACCGAGCCGGACGCACCGGCGCCCCGAGCCACGCGACCACGCAAGATGCGACTTCATGCTCATCGTGGTGGCCGCCATGTCCCCATGGCCAGACTCCAACGCCCAGTCGTACGAGCGGTCGAACCATCCCAGCGCCACGGGTGCGTTGTCCTGGTCCTGCGCCATCCACGCGAGGAACTGCGCGTACTCGGCCAGCAGCTTCACGAACCGGTCGGCGATCGGGCCGCGTGCCTGGTCGTACAGCTTGGCAACTTCCGCGAACTGCGCGGCCACCACTCCGTTCATCACGCGTGACCCCAGAGTGTCCTCGGCGCGGCGGTGCTCGGCGAGCAACCGCTCCATCGCCTCCAGCGTCGGGATGTCCAGCCGCATCCCCCCGCGCACCACGGACAGCCGCTCCGTCTCGAACTCGGCAACGACCCCGGGCAGCACCAGCGACGGGAGCGGCAGGTCCTCACCGCTGCCGCCTGCCAGCAACTCGGCAGGGATCCCCAGCCCGGCAACGATCCGCTGGCGGACCTCGACGGAGGTCACCTCCCGACGACGGTTCTCGATCGCGGACACGTCCGGCTGGGCGAGCCCGACCAGCGCGCCCAGCTTGCTCTGGCTGCTGCGGGTCAGCACCCGCCACTTCTTGAGCACGTCCGGCCAGTCCTCGGCGGCCGCGGCCGCCCGAAGCCCGGGATGGGTCCACACGTCCGGATCCTGGTACATGCCCGCAATATAGGACGAGTCGTCATCGAAGACACCCCCGATATGACCCGACCTCCCCGCCCTGGAGCCTCACCGTCTGTGCTTGGGGCCGATCATCAGGAAGAGCACCCGCATCACCAGCACCGAGCTGATCACCAGCAGGTTGTAGCCGAAGAGTTCGAACAGCCCGAGCCCCTTGCTCAGCATCGGCCCGCCGTTCGTGCGCAGCAGTTGCACGCCGACCAGGCCGATGACGCCGCCCAGGAAGGCGAGCAGGATCTCGTGGACCAGTGAGCGCAGGAAGCGGCGGTCCTCCGGGTCGGCGAACATCCGTACGCCGACGGTCAGTTGGCCGCCCTCGATGGCTGCGCCGATCCGCTCGACCCGGCGCGGCAGCCTCCTCAACATCGGCACGAGGCCGAGCAGTTCCTCGGCCACGGTGCGGCCGAGCGTCTCGGGCTTGAGCTTGCGCAGGTGCTGGGTGACGGCGAAGGAGCGGGCCTCGGCGACGATGTCGAAGCCGGGCACCAGGCGGTCGAGGGATCCCTCCATGGTGGCGAGGGCACGGAAGACGGCGGCGATCTCCGGTGGCACGTTGATGCCGTGCCGGGCGACGATCGCGAACAGGTCGGCGAACATCTCGCGGTCCGGCTTGACCCCGGGGGCGAAGTGCCGGGCGAGGAACTGGCCCACCGCGCGCTGCAGTTGGCGCTCGTCGATGTGCTCGGGGTGGACGACGAGCTCGATCAGGGCGGCGGACAGGCCGCCCGGGTCGCCGCGGTGCAGGGCCAGCAGCATGCCGCGCAGGGTGGCCCGCAGAGAGCGGTCGATCCGGCCGACCGAGCCGAAGTCGAGCATGCCGAGGGTGCCGTCGTCGAGCAGCAGCAGGTTGCCCGGGTGGGGGTCGGCGTGGAAGACGCCGCTGGTCATGATCTGGCCGAGCAGGCACTCCAGCAGCGCGCCGGCCAGCGCCTTGCGGTCGAGCCCGCGCTCGTCGAGCACCTTGGGGGCGCCGTGCAGGGGGATGCCGGTCATCCACTCGCTGACCAGCACCCGCCGCCCGGTGAGCCGCTCGTGCACCTCGGGCACCCGGACCATCGGGTTGCCGCCGGCCTGCTCGATGGCCGCGGCCACCGCCATGGTGTTGCGGGCCTCGATGCGGAAGTCGAGCTCCTCGTGCACCGAGACGGCGAAGCCCTGGGCCAGCGCGACGGCGCCGACGCTGCGGCCCCACTCGGTGTGCCGCTCCAGCCGCTCGGCGAAGCGGTAGAGGATGTCCAGGTCGTCGACGACGATCTCGCGCGCGCCGGGGCGCTGCACCTTGACCGCGACGTGCTGCCCGTCGGGCAGCCTGGCCCGGTGGACCTGGGCGATCGAACCGGCCGCGTACGGCTTGGTGTCGAACGCGGCGAACACCTCCTCCGGCGCGGCTCCGAGCTCCTCGCGCAGCACCTGCTCGACGGACTCCCAGGGCTCCGGGGTGGCCTGGTCCTGGAGCAGGCTCAGCTCGGCGATGAACTCGGGCGGCAGCAGGTCGTAGCGGGTCGACATCACCTGCCCGAGCTTGACGAAGGTGACCCCGGCCTCCTCCAGCGCGAGCCGCAACGAGGCCGCCAGCACGGCCCGTTCGGCGGTGGCACCCGGGCCGCGCCGGGTGCGCCCGCTGAGGAACCGGCCGAGGCCGTGCCGGACGAATATCCGGCTGAGTCGGCCGTAGCGCCGGGTGCGGGCCACCTGCCGGCGCAGCGAGCCGGGCAGGCGGGCCAGTCCGCGCATCGGGGACGAGGGCAGCAGCACCTCGGTGGCCGCCAGGAAGAGCATGGCGATCACCAGCGAGACCCCGATCTCCAGGGTCACCAGGGCGAACGGCTGGACGCCGCGCAGCGGGATGCTGACCAGGCTGCCGCTGGCCAGGCCGACCGCGCCGGTGGCGATCGCCCGCCCCTTGCCCAGCCGGACCCCGAGCAGCCGGCGCGCGCCCGAGGCGAGGCCGGCGACGAAGACGAACAGGGACAGCGCGCCCAGCAGGACGATGGCCGCAGCGCTCATGGTCGCTCCTCCGCGATCCGCTCGCTCATGCCCGCCCCTCCGGAACGCCCTCGCTCATGCCCGCCGGCGCCGGCGCGAGGCGTAGTCGAGCGTCACGACGGCGAGCAGCGGCCCCCACAGCAGCAGCGGCACGTAGAGCCAGCCCATGACGGCCCGGTGTACGCCCTTGAGGCTCTCGCTGTCGACGCTGTCCCACACAACGGCCTGACTGATCGTCACGACGGTGAGGACGGCGGCGCCGAGCAGGGCGGCCGTCACGGCGGCCCAGGTGCGGACCTCCTTGCCGCCGATGACCGGCAGCCAGCGCGGGGCGACGATGCCCCAGTCGCGGACGAGTCCGAGGGTGAGCAGGGCGGTGGCCTCCTGGAGCACGCAGATGGCCGGCAGCACCAGGTAGCCGTTGCCGGGGATGCCGTAGTCGTGGCGCAGCACCTCGGCGCTGTAGCCGACGGGCACGCCGATGGCCATCGCGAGGCGCCAGAGGGTGGAGGGCAGGGCGATCAGCGGCACCGCGTGCGCGACCCACACCGCCCAGCGCGGCGGCGGGGGCGTGCCGTCCAGGGCGGCTCCGGGGGCCGGGGCCCGGCTGGCTTCGATTGTCATATGACGCTGCCCATCAGATCGTCAGGTGCATGCTGGCCATACATCGTATGGCGCTGACCTGTGCCTTTCCGGTGGCGCTGACAGCTTGCTGCCAGGATCCGGCCACCTGTGCAACGTCCGATCGGATGTCCGCCGGAAGAACGATGAAGCATGAATCGGAGAACGAGGGCGGAATGATCGACGAGAAGGGCCGCCACCACAGCCGGGCGCGACTCCTCACGGTCGCCGCGCCCAGCCCGCACGGAAATTCCGGGAACGACCCGAATTCCCGTCACTGACAGCTGTGCTGCCAGTTCCAGCCGATGAAGGTGTGCCGGGTCTCGGTCTCGAAACGGCACGTCGCGGTGCCGTCCGCATGGAGGTCGACGTACGAGTGCATGGTGTTCGCGTACCACGCCCCGGTCACGTCGAATATGCCCTTGTAGGTGAATTCGGCGTCGGCCTGTGTGTGCGAGACGGTGCAGTCCGTCGTGCAATCGGTGTTCTTCGTCGCCGACTTCAGCGACCAGCCGGCATTCCACGGCTCGCGGTTCCACTGCTGCGTCGCGTCGGTGTTCGCGGCGCTGATCCGGGTGCCGTCGGTGGTCCACGACGAGGTCGTGTACAGGCCGGTCATCCGGATGTTGCAGCAGTCGTACCACTCGCTGGAGCTCGTGAACTGCCGCGTGGTGCCGGCCTCCACGGCAGTCCGGACCGAACGGGCCGAACGGGCCGAACGGTCTTCGACGGCACCGGACTTGGCCGGGACCAGCCTGACCTCGCCCAGCACCGGCTTGCAGTCGGCGCCGACGGACACCTGCTGCTGCACGGCCATCCCGGCCGGCGGGGCGGGCAGGGCGGCGGTCAGCTTCAGCTCGCCGCAGTCCTTCGCGGCCGGGGCCGCAGCCGCCCCGTCCGCGGTGGTGGCGGCAGAGGCCGGAGCGGCCGTCAGCGCGAGGGCGCCGGCGGCGAGGGCGGCGGCGAGGACGATTCGGGTGCGCAATTCTCCGTGCCTTCCTGGTGGGTGATCGCCAGGGAGCGTAAGCGGCGGGCGTTCGCGGACGGCCGGTCCGCGGAAATCTTGGCAGGAAGCTGACGATTCCCTGGTCAAACCGCCCGTGACGGTCCTACTGGCACCTTCCTGACACCGCTGTTGAACACCGGTGCGCACCCGTTCGAAGCTGGCGCACAGATCCCTGGAATCCAGCGCGGCGCGGCCGCAGAGGAGGTTTCCGCATGACGGCCGGACAGACGTACGAAGCCGTGGCCGAGGCCGCCACCGGCCTGGGTACCGACCCGGAACCGTTCACCCCGGAACCGTCCGCCGCCGAACTGCTCGATCGGCTCGAACTCGCCGAACCCGAGTTCGAGGACCGGCTGCGCGCCGCACTGGCCGGCGCCGAGGAATGGCTCCTGGCCAGCGCCCACGACACCCTCGACCCGCGCGTCGGCCCCCTCACCGGACACCTCGCCGCCGCCGGTGGCAAGCGGCTGCGCCCGCTGCTGGTGCTGCTCGGCGCCGAGTTCGGCGATCCGTGGGCGCCGGGTGTTCCGCAGGCCGCCGCGATCGCCGAGCTCGTCCACCTCGCCTCGCTCTGCCACGACGACGTCATGGACGGCGCCGCCACCCGGCGCGGCGTCCCGAGCGTGCACGCCCGCTGGGGCGAGCGCGCCGCCGTGCTGAGCGGGGACTGGCTGCTCGCCCGCGCCGCCCAGCTGGCCGCCGACCTCGGGCCGGCCGCCGTCCACCTGAACGCCCGCACCGCCGGGCGGCTGGTCTCCGGCCAGCTGCGCGAACTCACCGGCCCGGGGCCCGACGTGGATCCGGTGACCCACTACTTCCACGTGGCGGCGGGCAAGACCGCCGCCCTGCTGTCGATGTCGCTGGCGATCGGTGCCGTCCAGGCCGGCGCGCCCGCCCCGGCCGCCGCCGCGCTCACCGAGTACGGCGAGCAGCTCGGCATCGCCTTCCAGGTCGCCGACGACCTGCTGGACCTGCGCCGGCCCGCCGAAGCCAGCGGAAAGCCGCGCGGCGCCGACCTGCTCGCCGGCGTGCAGAGCCTGCCCGTCCTGCTCGCCCGCGAGGGCGCCGACCCGGCCGACGCCGAGCTGCGCGCCCTGCTCGCGGCCGGTCCCGTGCCCTCGGCCGACGTTCCGCGCGCGCTGGAGCTGTTCGAACGCTCCGACGCGCTCGCCGAGACCGAGGCCGTGATGCACCGCCGCCTCGACCGCGCCCGGGCCGTCCTGGACACCCTGCCCGACCTCCCGGCCCGGCGCGCCCTGCTCGCCCTGTGCGAGCGCCCGGGGCCCGTCTTCGGCCGGGCCCGAGCCCTCCGCCCCCGCTGACGTGGGCGTACCCAAGGAGATCTGATGACCATGGCCGCCCGGGTCGCCGAACTCGACCTGATCCGCCGGGACGTCCGGCACGGGCCGAGCGAGAAGGCCACCGAGGCCCAGCACGCGAAGGGCAAGCTGACCGCCCGCGAGCGCATCGACCTGCTCCTGGACGAGGGCTCCTTCCACGAGGTGGAGCCGCTGCGCCGGCACCGCGCCACCGGGTTCGGGCTGGAGGCCAAGCGCCCCTACACGGACGGCGTGATCACCGGCTGGGGCGCCGTCCACGGCCGGACGGTCTTCGTGTACGCGCACGACTTCCGGATCTTCGGCGGCGCGCTGGGCGAGGCCCACGCGCAGAAGATCCACAAGATCATGGACATGGCCCTGGCCGCGGGCGCGCCGCTCGTCTCCCTGAACGACGGCGCCGGCGCCCGCATCCAGGAGGGCGTCACCGCCCTCGCCGGCTACGGCGGCATCTTCCAGCGCAACACCAGGGCCTCGGGCGTCATCCCGCAGATCTCCGTCATGCTCGGCCCGTGCGCCGGCGGCGCCGCCTACTCGCCCGCCCTCACCGACTTCGTCTTCATGGTCCGCGAGACCTCGCAGATGTTCATCACCGGCCCGGACGTCGTCCGCGCCGTCACGGGCGAGGAGATCACCCAGAACGGCCTCGGCGGCGCCGACGTCCACGCCGGCACCAGCGGCGTCGCGCACTTCGCGTACGACGACGAGCAGACCTGCCTCGCCGAGGTCCGCTACCTGCTCTCCCTCCTGCCGCAGAACAACCGCGAGACGCCGCCGGCCACGCCCTCCGACGACCCGGCCGAGCGGCGCACCGACCGCCTGCTGGAGCTCGTCCCGGTCGACGGCAACCGCCCGTACGACATGCGCGCGGTGATCGAGGAGATCGTCGACGACGGCGAGCACATGGAGGTCCACGAGCGGTGGGCCACCAGCGTCATCACGACCCTGGCCCGGCTCGGCGGCCAGGTCGTCGGCATCGTCGCGAGCCAGCCGCTGCGGCTGGCCGGGGCGCTGGACATCCACTCCTCGGAGAAGGCCGCCCGCTTCGTCCAGCTCTGCGACGCCTTCTCGATCCCGTTGGTCACGCTGGTCGACGTGCCCGGCTTCCTGCCGGGCGTCGACCAGGAGCACGGCGGCATCATCCGGCACGGCGCCAAGCTGCTCTACGCCTACTGCAACGCCACCGTCCCGCGCATCTCGCTCATCCTGCGCAAGGCGTACGGCGGCGCCTACATCGTCATGGACTCCCAGTCC
>NZ_JAQYXB010000448.1:0-445 GCF_036322405.1 Streptomyces sp. SP17BM10
ACGCAGCTGCTGGGCAACGCGGGCTTCGAGACGGGCTCGGCGTCGCCGTGGACGGCGTCGAGCGGCGTGGTCGACAACAGCGCGTCGCAGGCGGCGCACGGCGGCAGCTGGAAGGCGTGGCTGGACGGCTACGGCTCGACGCACACCGACACGCTGTCGCAGACGGTGATGATCCCGGCGGGCTGCAAGGCGACGCTGAGCTTCTGGCTGCACGTCGACACCGCGGAGTCGGGTACCACGGCGTACGACAAGCTGGCGGTGTCGGTCAACGGGACCACGCTGAAGACGTACAGCAACGTGGACGCGGCGGCCGGCTACCAGCAGCGGACCTTCGACCTGTCGGCGTACGCGGGCAAGAGCGTCACGCTCAAGTTCACCGGCACCGAGGACGCCTCGCTGCAGACCAGCTTCGTGATCGACGACACCTCCATCCAGACCGGCTGAC
>NZ_JAQYXB010000449.1:0-53850 GCF_036322405.1 Streptomyces sp. SP17BM10
AAGAACATCGTCGCCGCCGGCCTGGCCCGCCGCGCCGAGGTCCAGGTCGCCTACGCCATCGGCAAGGCCGAGCCCGTCGGCCTGTTCGTCGAGACCTTCGGCACCGAGTCCGTCCCGGTCCTCGACATCCAGAAGGCCGTCAGCGAGGTCTTCGACCTGCGTCCCGCCGCGATCATCCGCGACCTCGACCTGCTGCGGCCCATCTACTCCCAGACCGCCGCCTACGGCCACTTCGGCCGCGAGCTGCCGGACTTCACCTGGGAGCGCACCGACCGCGTGGAGCAGCTGAAGGCCGCCATCGCCGGCTGAGCCGCCCGACAGCCGAGAGCGGCGTCCACCCCCTTCCGGGGGCGGGCGCCGCTTTTGTCGGTGTGACCTGGTAGTACTTGGGAGCGATGAGCAGCACACCAGGGGAGAACGGGGGCGCCGAGCCGGAGCAGCTGGCGTTCATCCGGGAGACGGTCCGGCGGGCCAAGCCGCGGACGTGGCGCGGCGCGAAGCGGGCCGAGCACCTGCCGGTGGCCCGGGTCGTGGTCGACAAGGGCGTGCTGACCATCGACAAGTTCTTCGACTACGAGGTCCCGGCCGCGATGGCCGAGGACGCCCGGCCCGGCGTCCGGGTGCGGGTCCGATTCGGCGCCCGCGTCGTCAAGGGGCAGCGCGAGGGCGGGGAGCTGCACGACGGGTTCATCGTGGCCCGGCTGGAGAAGAGCGACTTCCCCGGCCCGCTCGCGCCGCTCGCCCAGGTGCTCTCGTCCGAGCCCGTCCTCACCCCGCAGCTCCTGCGCCTGTGCCGGACCGTCGCCGACCGGTACGCGGGCACCCTGGCGGACGTCCTCCAACTGGCGATCCCGCCCCGGCACGCCAAGGCCGAGGCGGAGCCCTCCCCGCCGCCGCGCCCGCGCCCGGCGCCGCCCGCCCCCGGTGGCTGGCAGCGCTACCCGGCCGGGCCCGACTTCCTCGCCGCGCTGGCCGGCGGTGGCGCGCCGCGGGCCGTCTGGTCGGCGCTGCCCGGGCCGGGCTGGCCCTACGAGATCGCCCGGGCCGTCGCGGCGACGCTGGCCGGCGGGCGCGGCGCGCTGGTCGTCCTGCCGGACGGCCGCTCGGTGGCGCGGGTGGACCGGGCGCTCACCGAGGTGCTCGGCGAGGGCATGCACGTCGCCCTGGAGGCGGAGGCCGGCCCGCGCGAGCGCTACCGGCGCTGGCTCGCGGTGAGCCGCGGCTCGGTGCACGCCGTCATCGGCACCCGCGCCACGATGTTCGCGCCGGTGCGCGACCTCGGGCTGGTCGTGGTCTGGTCGGACGGCGACGGCAGCCACAGCGATCCGCGCGCCCCGCACCCGCACGTCCGCGAGGTGGCGCTGCTGCGCGCCGCCGAGGAGGGCGCTGCCGCGCTGCTCGGCGGGCACGCCGTGACCGTCGAGGGGGCGCAGTTGGTCAGCACCGGCTGGGCGCGGCCGCTCGTCGCCGACCGGGAGACCGTCCGGCAGGTCGCGCCGCGCGTGCGGACCGTCACCGACCAGGACCAGCACCGGGACGCCGCCGCGCAGGCCGCCCGGCTGCCGTCGGTGGCCTGGGAGGCCGCGCGCGAGGCGCTCGCGGCCGGGCACCCGGTGCTCATCCAGGTGCCCCGGCGCGGCTACGTGCCCCGGCTCGCCTGCGGGCGCTGCCAGACGCCCGCGCGCTGCCGGCGGTGCGAAGGGCCGCTGGAGGCGCCGTCGGCGGACGCCGTGCTGCGCTGCGCGTGGTGCGGCGAGCCGGAGAACGACTGGCACTGCACCGAGTGCGGCTCCTTCCGGCTGCGGGCCCAGGTGGTCGGTGCGCGGCGGACGGCCGAGGAGCTCGGGAAGGCGTTCCCGCGCATCCCGGTGCGGACCTCCGGGCGGGACGCGGTGCTCGCCACCGTGCCCGATGAGCCCTCGCTGGTGATCTCCACGCCCGGCGCCGAACCGGTGGTCGAGGGCGGCAGCGGCTACGGCGCCGCCCTGCTGCTGGACGGCTGGGCGCTGCTGGGCCGCCCCGACCTGCGGGCCGGCGAGGAGGCGCTGCGGCTGTGGCTGGCCGCCGCCGCGCTCGTCCGGCCGTCGACGGAGGGCGGCACGGTCGTCATCGTCGCCGAGCCGTCCGCGCGGCCGGTGCAGGCCCTCGTGCGGTGGGACCCGCTCGGGCACGCCGGACTGGAGCGGGACGAGCGGGCCCAACTGCACTTCCCGCCGGTCTCCCGGATGGCCTCCGTCGAGGGGAGCCCGTCGGCCGTCGCCGACCTGCTCGGGCTGATCCGGCTGCCGGAGGGCGCCGACGTCCTCGGGCCGGTGCCCGTGCCGGCGCTGCGCGGAGAGGAGCAGGAACGCGCGCTGCTGCGCGTGCCGCCCGGGCAGGGGGCGGCGTTGGCGGCGGCGCTCAAGGCGGCGCAGATCGCGCGGATCGCGCTGCGGACGCCGGAGGCGGTGCGGGTGCGGGTGGACCCGACGGACATCGGGTGACGGGAGGGTTGCGGGGGTCCTCCGCTCGAGCGCGGGCGGCGGCTCGGGGCAGGGGTGGCCCGGGGGCGGTTCGGTGTGGGTGGTTCGGCGGGGGTGGTTCGGCGGGGGCGGGGTGAGTGGGCCACCCCGCCCCGGGGGCCCTCGGGAGGGAGGGGTCAGCCGCGCAGGGGGATGCCGGTGCGGTCGATGGGGGAGCGCTCGGCGGGGGTGCGGTCGTGCGTGCCGCGGTCGATGGGCGTGCGGTCCACGGTGGGGCGGTCCATGCCGGGACGCTCCAGTGCGTTGCGGTCCAGTGCGTTGCGGTCGAGTGCGCTGCGGTCCAGGCCGCCCTGGCGGGCCGCCGGGACGGTCGCGGCCAGGCCGCCGCGCTCGACGGGGGCGGGCAGCTCCTCGGAGCGGTCCGGGCGGCTCGGGCCCGGGACCGCGCCGCTCGCGGCCAGCAGTTCGCTGGTGGGCCGGCGCATCCCGTACCGCCGGTGCACCGCCTGCTTGGTGACGCCGAGGGCCGAACCGACCGAGTCCCAGGAGAAGCCCAGGGCCCGGTCGAACTCGACCGCCGCCGCCACCAGCGTCTCCACGCTCTCCCGCAGCTCCTGCGCCAGGCGGACGGTCGGCGCGGGCGCCCGGCCGTACACCACGAACCCGGCCGAGGTGCTGGGGCGGCGCGGACGGTAGACGTTGCCCAGCTGGGCGGTGAGGGTCCGCAGCGCGTCGACCTGGCGCCTCACCCGCTCGATGTCCCGCACCAGCAGGTGCAGGCTCGCCCGCGCCCGGGCGTCGTGGTTGATCTGCTCGGCCATGGCCTACGTGCCACCTTCCGTACGGTCAGCTCGGCCGGAGCGCCGTGTCCCGTGCGCCCCGGCCCCGGTCAATCTCACTTGACCAACGCCGAAGCGGGGGCCGGGGTAACGCCGCCGAGCGGACTCGGGATATGCCAGTCACGGGTGTGGGCGGCACGGGACGGGCGGCAGAGGGGCGGGAGAGGGGCGGGAGACGGGTCGGCGGGGTTGCATAGACTTGCTGCGGACAACCGTTGCCCGCAGCCCGCGCCTTCACGGACAGGAGCCCGTACCCCGTGGCGATCCAGCCGATCCGTCTCTTCGGAGACCCCGTCCTGCGCGCCACCGCCCAGCCGGTGACCACCTTCGACAAGGAGCTGCGCAAGCTCGTCGCGGACCTCACCGACACCATGCTCGACGCCCCCGGCGCCGGCCTCGCCGCGCCCCAACTCGGCGTCTCCCTAAGGGTGTTCACCTATCACGTGGACGGCGTCACCGGGCACCTGATCAACCCGGACCTCTCGCTGAGCGAGGACGAGCAGGACGGCCCCGAGGGCTGCCTCTCCCTGCCCGGCCTGCGCTACGACACCAAGCGCGCGTACGGCGTCGTCGCCAAGGGCTTCAACATGTACGGCGACCCGGTCACCCTGGAGGGCACCCAGTTGCTCGCCCGCTGCATCCAGCACGAGACCGACCACCTCGACGGGATCATCTTCATCGACCGGCTCGACGCCGAGCAGCGCAAGGCCGCGCTCAAGGCGATCCGGGAGGCGGACTGGGGCACCGGGCCGGCGCCGGTCGTCAAGGTCTCCCCGCACAGCACCTTCGGCGCGGCGCGCTGAGCGCCCGGCGCCCAGGCCTCGGCGCTGAGTCCTCGATGTTGAGTCCTCGATGTTGAGCTCCTTTACCGGCCCGAATTCCCTTTTTCAGAAAGGCCCTTGATGCGTCTCGTCTTCGCCGGCACCCCCGAGGTCGCCGTTCCCGCCCTGGACGCCCTGCTCGCCTCCGACCGGCACGAGGTCGTCGCGGTGGTCACCCGCCCCGACGCCCCCGCCGGGCGCGGACGCAAGCTGGTCGCCAGCCCCGTCGCCCAGCGCGCGGAGGAGGCCGGGATCGAGGTCCTCAAGCCGGCGAAGCCCAGCGACCCGGACTTCGTCGCCCGGCTCACCGAACTCGCCCCCGACTGCTGCCCGGTGGTCGCCTACGGCGCCCTGCTGCGCCCCGGCACCCTGGAGATCCCCAAGCACGGGTGGGTCAACCTGCACTTCTCGCTTCTGCCCGCGTGGCGCGGCGCCGCCCCGGTCCAGCACGCGGTGCTCGCCGGCGACGAGGTCACCGGCGCGTCCACCTTCCTGATCGAGCAGGGACTCGACTCCGGCCCGGTCTTCGGCGTGATCACCGAGGAGATCCGCCCGACCGACACCAGCGGCGAGCTCCTGACCCGGCTCTCGTCGTCCGGCGCGCGCCTGCTCGCCGCCACAATGGACGGCATCGCGGACGGCTCCCTGCACGCCGTGCCACAGCCGGCCGAGGGCGTCACGCTCGCCCCGAAGATCTCCGTCGAGGACGCCCGCATCGACTGGACCCACCCCGCCCTGCGCATCGACCGCGTCGTGCGCGGCTGCGCCCCCGCGCCCGGCGCGTGGACGGAGTTCCGCGGCGAGCGGCTCAAGGTCACCGGGCCGGTCAAGCTCCTGCCCGGGGAGACCGCGCTCGCGCCGGGTGAGGTCGCGATGGCGGGCAAGAACAGTGTCCGGGTCGGCACCGGCAGCCACGACATCGAGCTCGGCGAGGTCCGTCCGCAGGGCAAGAAGGAGATGCGGGCCGCGGACTGGGCGCGCGGGGCGCGACTGGAGGCCGGGGAGCGCTTCGGTGGCTGAGAGGCCGGTGCCCCTGGATTCGCGTTACTGTTCGACTGTTCGTCCCATGACCGTCGCCGCTGATGAGCAGCGCAGCTGTTGATCACCGCACCGGATAACCACCGCAGCACTTTGAGGCACCCTTGAGCACTCCCAGCGCCCAGCGCGCCCCCCGTCCGCACCGCCGGCCCAAGAAGGACCCGGCCCGGATCGTCGCCTTCCGCGCCCTGCGCGCCGTCGACGAGCGCGACGCCTACGCCAACCTGATCCTGCCGTCGCTGCTCCGCGAGGCCGAGCAGAAGGGCATGGAACGGCGCGACGCCGCCCTCGCCACCGAGCTCGTCTACGGCACCCTGCGCCTCCAGGGCACCTACGACGCGATCATCGCCGCCTGCATCGACCGCCCGCTGAGCAAGGTCGACCCGCCGGTGCTCGACGTGCTCTCGCTCGGCGCCCACCAGCTGCTCGCCACCCGCATCCCGAGCCACGCGGCCGTCTCGGCCACCGTCGAGCTCGCGCGCGTCGTGCTCGGCGACGGCAAGGCGAAGTTCGTCAACGCCGTCCTGCGCCGGATCAGCGCCCACGACCTCGACGCGTGGATCGAGAAGGTCGCGCCGCCGTACGACCAGGACGCCGAGGACCACCTCGCCGTCGTCCACTCGCACCCGCGCTGGGTCGTCTCCGCGCTCTGGGACTCCCTCGGCCGCTGGCAGCCGGACGCCTCCGGGCGCACCGCGCTGGAGGACCTGCTGCGCGCCGACAACGAGCGGCCCGAGGTCACGCTCGTCGCCCGGCCCGGCCGGGTCACCGTCGGCGAACTCGCCGACGCCCTGCCGGAGGCCGAGCCCGGCCGCTGGTCCCCGTTCGCGCTGCGGCTCGCCGAGGGCGGGGACCCGGGCTCGCTGGACGCCGTCCGGGAGAACCGGGCCGGCGTGCAGGACGAGGGCAGCCAGCTGGTCGCCCTCGCCCTCGCCGCCGCGCCGCTGGACGGCCCCGACCGGCTCTGGCTCGACGGCTGCGCCGGCCCCGGCGGCAAGGCCGCGCTGCTCGGCGCCCTCGCCGCCGAGCGCGGGGCGGCGCTCGTCGCCAGCGAGAAGCAGCCGCACCGGGCCCGGCTGGTGGCGCGGGCGCTGGAGGGCAACCCCGGCCCGTACACCGTGATCGCCGCGGACGGGACGCGGCCGGCCTGGCGCTCCGGCGGCTTCGACCGCGTCCTCGTGGACGTGCCGTGCTCCGGGCTCGGCGCGCTGCGCCGCCGGCCGGAGGCACGCTGGCGGCGGCGCCCCGCGGACGTCGCCGCGTTCGGGCCGCTCCAGCGCGACCTGCTGCGCTCCGCCATCGAGGCCACCCGGGTGGGCGGCGTCGTCGGGTACGCGACGTGCTCCCCGCACCTGGCCGAGACCCGGGCCGTCGTCGACGACGTGCTGCGCGCGGAGGGCGGGCGCGTCGACTGGATCGACGCCCGGCCGCTGCTGCCCGGCGTGCCCGCGCTCGGGGACGGGCCGGACGTCCAGCTCTGGCCGCACCTGCACGGGACGGACGCGATGTACCTGGCGCTGCTGCGGCGGACGGCCTGAGTCCGTCCCCTCGGCAGGGTTTTCGTGCGCCGCACGCCCGCTTCGGCGGGCGTGCGGCGCACGCGTTTCGCCCGGCCGGCGGGATCAGGGTGTCCGTCGGGTGTGGTGCGGCGGGAGCGGCCGGGGCTGCGGGAGGCTCGTGAGGAGGGCGTGTGCCTGGGCCTGGAGGCGGTCGATCGGCGGGTCCTCGCAGATCACCTCCAGTCCGAGGGCGGTCGAGTGGCCCCGGTGGTAGTACGACTGGTAGGCGAGGTACGGGCGGTGGTCGTCCGCCGGGTCGAGTCCGACCGTGAAGGTCGCGAACATCGTGGGTCCGTCCCCGGGGCGGGCGTCCTCGCCGCGCGCGAGGTGCCACTCGAACTCGTACGGTTCGGGCTCGGCGGGGAGGTCCAGCAGTGCCTGGGCGAGGCGGCGGACGTCGTCGGGGCCGTCGAAGGGGATCGTCTCCGAGTGGACGGGCGCGGCCGCGCGAAGCTCCCAGGCCGACCCGTTGCGGATGACGCTCAGGTGCCAGTCGCCCTGAGGATCGTGCCACTGGCAGTCGAGGATCAGGTCCTGATTCGCATCCAAGGTGGTCAACCTCCTTATGGCGCTTGGCCGTTCGATTTGCCCATGGTGGCACACCGGCGGGCCGGGAGGTATGGCGGGCGCCTCGCGACCGTCGCTCGTCAGCCAGTTGTCGTGCCGTCGGCGGGGGCGGGGTGCCAGGGGCGGTCGGGGCGCGTGGGGAGGGCGGCGGCGGTGAGGCGGATCGCGTACACCTCGCGGTCGGTGGCCGGGTGGGGGACCGGGCCGAGGTACTCGTGGCCGGTCAGGTGGCACCAGGCCGGGAGGTCGAGCGGCGCGGCCGGGTCCGTGGTGTGGATGTGGATCACCGCACCGGCCGGCCGGCCCGCGATCCGGCCGCGCAGGCGCAGCAGCAGTTGTACGCAGAGCAGGCCGGTGCCGTCGATGCTCAGGTCGGGGGCGGGGTGCTGGGCGGTGGTCATCGTCGGGTCTCCGGAGGGCCGGGGCGGTTGCCGGGGCGGGGTGGTCAGGCGGGGGTGCTCTCGGTGAGGCGGGGGTGTGCCGGGTGGACGGCGGTGGTGACGGGTCGGCGAGCTCCGGGGCGGCGGCCGTGGCCCGCAGCCGTTTCAGGCCGGATCGGGCTGACGTCGGGTGTCGAGCGCCTCGCCGTCGTCGCTGCCGTGCGTCATGGGCGCCCCTCGCGCTGGTCCGGGTCGGTGGTGCGTGTCCAGCCTAGGTCGTCGCGTCGGGACGGCGTGGGGGCGGGGTGGCGAGGGTGGCGGGGAACGCCGATGCCGGGGTGCTGTGGTGGGCACCCCGGCATCGGTGACGTCGGGGGCGAGGAAAGCGAACGGACTAGGGTCAGGGAAGTGAGAAGGAAGCCCGTTCATGGCCTCGCCCGGGCTCACCGTAGCAGTCAGGCGGGGATCAGGTCGCGCAGGTTTTCCGGGGTGATGACGACCGAGTCCGGGTGCAGGCCCTCGGGGCGTTCCAGGCCGATGTAGGTGACCGGGCCGGGCGGGGGCGCGGCGCCGGTGGTGTCCCACAGGGTCGTGGTGGGGGCGCCCATGAGGTCGCAGAGGTAGCGGACGGTGAGGTACTCGCGCTCGACGATGCCGCGCAGCAGGGTGGCGACGGAGACCTGGTTGCCCTCGACCCGGTTGGCGTCCGGATCGCCCTGGAGGTACAGGTGCAGCCACGTGGCGTGCCAGCGGCCGTCCGGGGTGCGGACGAAGGCGAGCGGAAGGGCCACCTTGCCGGGGCCGCGCAGGTCGGACTTCATGCGGACGGTGCGCGGTTCGAAGGGGAGGCCCTGCTGCTCGGCCTCGCGCAGCATGTAGCCGAAGAAGGACTCCTCGACCTGCTCGAAGCCCTCGCCGGAGTAGATGTTGACCTGTGGCACGACGTAGCTGCCGCGGGCCGCGCCCAGGCGCAGGTTGATGAACTCCGAGGCACCGTCCGGGGCGTCCGTGATGTCGCCGGAGTGCTCGCCCTCGACCTCCTTGAGCTGGGTGTAGGAGAGCCAGGTGACCGTTTCGTAGGCGTCGTCCAGGAGCAGCGCGGAGAGGTCGAAGTCGGTGGTGCGGCTGGTCTGCTTCCAGTGGACGAAGAAGCGCAGCAACTCGCCGTCGACGGGGGAGCGGGAGCCGCGCGGGAGCACGCCGAGGCCGGCGGCGGACGCCTTGCCGCTGAGGGGGAGGGCGACGTCGAGGACGGCCGGGTCGATCAGCAGGTGCCCGGGGGCGGGCAGGCGGCGGCGCAGCTCGGCGTCGAGGACGTCGATCAGGTGCTTGCGCTCGGCGGCGGGCAGGGGTGGGCGGGTGTCGCCGGTGACCCACGCGCGGCCGAGGCGGGTGGCGAAGACGCGGCGGGTGGACACCTGGGTGCCGGCGGTGTGGCTGCGGTTGTCGCTGTGGGTGCGGTCGTCGTCGGTGCGGTTGCCGCTGTGGGTCCGGCCGTCGTCGGCGCGGCTGCTGTCGTCGGCGCGGTTCTGGAGGTGCTCGCGGACGGAGAGCAGGACGCGGCCGGCGGTGTTCGGGGCGGCCCGTTCGGCGGCGGACACGACGGTGTCGCGCTCGGCCTGGGTGCGGCACGCGCAGAGGAGACGGTCCAGGGCGCGGAACAGCTTGCCGGGGGCGGACGCGAGCAACCGTACGGCCCCGGTCACGTCGTCCGCGCGGAGGAGTTCCTCGACGCGGCTCTCGAAGGAGCGGGCCGCCTGCTCGCCGCGGGCGACGGCGAACGCGTCGGCGGCGTGCGGGAGTCGCGGGTACTCGTGGGGGTGCAGGCGCTCGCCGAGGCGCTTGAACTGCTCGCGGTGGGCGGTGACGTCGGCGAGCTTGGCCGGGCTCCCCGCGATGACCGTGTCGAGGCCGGTGAGCAGCGTGCGGCGCACGCGCCGGGAGAACGAGCGGAAGCGGGTGGGCTCGGCGAGCGTCACGTCGCCGTCGGAGAGCGCGCAGGCGAGGCGCAGCACGTCGGTGGCCGTGTCGAGGAGGAGGTCCGCACCGGCGTCGAGCCGGGCGAGGTTGACGACGGCGCGGTTCTCGCGGACCGGGATCGCCTCGGGCTGCGGGCCGTTGACGCAGTGCGCGGCGAGCGTGCGCAGGTCGGCCAGGGCCTCTTCGCCGAGCGGGGTGGTGCTGCCGGCGAGGGCCAGGTAGAGCGCGGTGACCTCGGCGTCGAGGGGGCCGCCCAGGTGCAGGACGGTCAGGCGGTCGCCCGCGGCCGCGATCAGCTCGTCGTGGGCGGCGAGCAACTCGGCGTACGTGTGGCGGTAGTTGCCGTAGGTGGGGAGGGTCAGGAGGTCGACCACGCCGGTCCGCAGCTGGGCGATCGTGTTCTCGCGCGTGGCGTCGTCGGCGAGCGCCTCGGCTATGCACCGCGTCCAGAAGTCGACGGTGTCCGGGACGTTGGCGGGGAAGTCGATGAAGTAGGCGTTGTGCGCGACGTGGGCGCCGACCATCGCGCGGAGGGTGTCCAGCGTGCGGGCGGCCGTCTCGACGACGGCGGCCGCGGGCAGCTCGGAGAGGTGCTCCAGCAGGCCCGCCGACAGCTTGAAGCCCGCGGACATCAGCGCGGCGTCGAACTGCCGCGCCGCATCGGCCCCTTGGCCCCCGGCGGGGACGGGGGTGCCGGCGGGGGCGGGGATCCGGTGCGTGTGCCGGACCACGAGGGGTTCGAGGTGCTGCGCCATTCGGGCATGATCCCAGAGCCGTGTCGGGCGGCGCATGCGGGTTTCCGCGGGGCTTCCTCGGAGGACTCCTCGGGGGTGCGCGGGGGTGCGCGGGCGCCTCAGCGGAGGGAGCCCGTGAGGGGGCCGAGGAGGGCGGCGAGGGTGGTGAGGTCGCCGGCGGGCCACTGGGCGAAGACGTCCGCGGCGACCTGGCGGGCGGTGGTCCGCATCTCGGCGAGGCGTTCGCGGCCGGTCGGGGTGAGGGCGGCGTAGGCGACGCGGGCGTCGCGCGGGGCGGGTTCGCGGCTGACCAGGCCGATGCGTTCGAGCGGGGCGAGCCCGCGGGTGACGCCGGAGGCGGTCAGGCCGAGGGCCTCGGCGAGGTCGACGCGCCGCATTCGGCCGCCAGGGGCCTCGCCTAGGCGCAGCAGCATCGTGAAGTCGGAGAGGCTGACACCGTGCAGGCCACTGAGGCTCGCGTCGAAGCGCTTGACCAGCGTGGCCTGCGCACGGACCAGGCGCAGGGCGGTGTCCAGGGGGTCGGGCGTCGGTGAGTCGGACTGCTGGGCATCGGATTGCGGCGCGTCGGGCCGTAGGACACCGGACTGCGGGACATCGGGCGTCGGGACATCGGGCTGCGGGGCTGTCATTGCCACCTCCTTGAGCGCTCAAGTATATACCGGTGCTGAGCGGCCAAGGAGGCGGCGGGCGGGGGGAGGGGGTAGGGCTAGCCGGTGGCTGCGGCGCGGCGCCGGCGCTTGCCGAGCGGGGCCTGGGAGAGGTCCTCTGCCTGGGTGCGGAGGTTCCTGAAGCCGTAGCCACGCTCGGTGAGCCAGGCCTCGGCGGCCCGTTGGGCGCGCTCGCTCGCGGCGAGGATGTCCTGTTCTTCCTCGCCGGAGTCCACGAAGCGGAAGGTGAACGCCGCCCGTGCGGTGAGGTCGTAGGCGAGGTGGCCCTCGGGAGTGAAGGCCGCGTGCAGGATGTCGTGCTCGGCGGCGTCGGCGAGGAGCTCGGCGCGCTGTTCGGGGCTCAGGCCGTCGAAGACGCCGCGCACCATGATGCGGAAGGTTCGAGTGGTCATCCTCCGACGATAGGCAGGACGGGCGGCCGGGGGCCACAGGATTCCGGGGGCCCCGGACCGGGGTGTGCCGGGCTGGTCGCGGGGCTGGTCGCGGGGCTGGTCGTGGGGACGGTCACGAGGTCGGCAGCTCGGTGTGGTGGACGTGGTACCCGCCCTCGACGACCGGGTTGAACGGGGCCGGGGCCATGCAGGTGCCGGTGATGCCGGGCCGGGGGCGGCCCTCGGTGTCCAGATCCAGGTTGACCACGCCCCACGAGAAGCCGAGGCGGTCCGTGCCCTTGCCGTGGCTGTCGTAGACGCTCAGGCCGATGCGCTCGCCGACCGGCAGGACGTCGGACTCGGTGACGACGGCCGTCAGCGCGGCGACCGGGCCGCCGGTGGCCAGGCAGTCCACCGCGGCCTCGGCGTGGCCGACCTGGCCGGTGGCGGCGACCCGGTGGGAGATCGTGACCGTGCCCCGGGCGTCGGTGGGCAGCCCGTGCGCCAGCGCCGGGATGTCGGGGAACGGGCGGCTGAACGGGACGGCCCTGGCGTCGACGGTGAAGCGGATCTCGTCGGCCGGTGCGTAGTCGTACACGATGCGGCCGGAGCCGCTGACGCTCGCCGGACGGGCGTGCGGGGCCGCGTCGGCGCCCTGGGCGGGGACGGCGGCGGTCACGGAAGTGACCGCGAGCGCTGCGGCCGCTGCGGCGATCGCGGCGCGGAGGCGGGTGCGGACGCGGATGTGGGTGCCGGGGCGGAGGCGGGTGGGGGACACGGTCGGCTCCTCTTCTGCGGTGGCCCCTGCGGCCGCCGCTTCGATGTCCCAAGCCTGGCCGCCGCACCCCCTCCGATACATGTGCCGATCGGCATAACCTACGCCGGAAGATGCGTCACCGACCCTGCCGTTCAGCAGGGTTGGAGCCCATCGGGAACCCCTCGGGTGCCCCTCAGGCCCGGGAGGGCAGTGGGGTGCAGACCCTCCCCTCGGCGAGCGCGGCCGGCTCGGCGCCGAGCGCCGCCAACGTGAAGTCCGTGGTCAGCGCGCCGACGTCGGCGGCCTGCCGGACGAGGTAGTGGCTGCCGCCCGGGGCCTCGTAGCGGGCGAGGTCCGGCACCACCTCGCGGGCCCGCAGGGCGTACTCCAGCGACCCGGTCGCACTCGCCTCACTGCGGTCGTGGGTGCCGTGGACGATCAGCACGCGCCGCCCGGCGAGGTGGGAGACCCCGTCCCCACTGGGCAGCCAGGGTGCGATGCCGGCCACGCCGGTGACGTTCGGGTGCCCGGCGCACCAGAACGCGGCGCGCCCGCCGAGCGAGTTGCCGATCAGCACGACCGGGACCGGCCCGTAGCGGCGTTCGAGCTCGCCGAGCGCCCAGCGGGTGTCCACGGCGGTGTCGGCGTCCGCGCCGTTCCAGCCGCTGTGGCGGTAGCGCAGCAGGTGCACGGCGACGCCGTGGGCGCGTCCGCGCTCGGCGAGTCCGGCGGCCAGGTCGCGCAGGCCGAGCTCGGCGATCCGCAGCGGACCGCCGTGCCCGCGGACGAACCCGCCGGGCAGCAGCAGGGCGACACCGCGCACCGGACCCGCGTCCCCGGAGCCACCGGCGCAACCCGCGGAATCGTTCGCCGGGCCGCCGGAGCCCGCGCCCTGCCACGTCGTCAACCGTGCGGACCGGAGCCCCCGCCGCCTTCGGAACACGTGCATCCCCTCCTGGTGCCTGTCGGCGGATTCTACGGTTCCGCGACGGGGTCGTGGTGGCTCAGCAGCGACCACAGCACCCAGCCGGTGACCCTGGTGCGCACGACCATGACCTCGGCCCAGCGGGCCCCGAGCGGTGATGTCCAGGTGTCCACGACCTCGACGCGGTCGCCGTAGCGGGCGAGGCCCAGCACGGTGTCGCCGCCGGAGTGGTCGAGCCGGACGTTCGCGGCGTTCGCGGAGACCTCCCACCACCCGGTCCCGACCTCGGGCGGGCGCGGGCCGCCGGTGACGGCGGCGGGGACGAGCAGGATCGTCAGCGAGAGGGCGGCCGCCGTGGCCCGGCCGATCAGGGCCACCGGAGCCCCGGCGGAGCGTCGTGTACGGACAGAGGGGGACATGCGGAGGAGAAGGGGGGCATGCACAGCAGAACGAGCCGGCCCTTCGCATGCACACTGATCAGGCGCGACGCCCACCCGGTTGGCGCAACGGCCGGAGTGCGGCGTCGAAGCCGTGCGGTGACAAGGCGCCAGTGTCGTGGTGCAGTTGGGTGAGAGGCTCGGTCGGTCGCGAGGACGCGGCGGAGGGTGGCGCCCCGGCGGGGCCCCACGTCGGTGTGCCGCCGGGCGGGGGAGGCCCCCCTGGTCGGGCCTTGTCCGAATCGGTCGGGAACGTACGGAATTGACGGGTCGGCGAATCGGCGAAGATCCGTTTCCGGCCCGAAAACCCGTGCGTGGAGGTCGTTCGTCGGGATACGGTCCGTCGGTGAACGAAGGCAGAGGTGCGGCGGGTCAGGTGGGGGCGGCGCTCGTGTTGGCGCTGGCCGTCGTGGCGGTGGTGGTGGTCGTGCAGGGCCGGGAGGAGACGGCCGCGCCGGTGGCCAAGCCCGCCGTGTGCACTCCGCCGAAGGACACGGACGCGCCCGGCTACCCGGCGCTGTGCGCCGCCCTCAACCGCCCGGACCTGGCCTCGCTGGTCGGGGCGCCCGGCGAGCACGCCCTCGGCGCGCACTCGGCGGGCTTCGTGAGCGCCTCCGCCAAGGACGGGAAGGGCCACGACCCGGCGGCCGAGGTGCAGTTGGACACCTACTTCGTACGCGTCGCCGACAACGGCGACCTCTCGCTGCGCACCTTCACCGACCTCCTGGCCCCGACGGCGCTGCCCGGCTCGGTGCTCGGCCACCCGGCCGCGGCGTACGCGGACCACACGATGTCGCTCGCCTTCAACGGCAAGACCACCACCACCGGCACCGGCGGCATCGCGCGGCACCTCGTCGTCGCCAAGGGCCCGCGGGAGGACGCCGGTTCGTACGAGGTCGCGGTCTGGCGGAGCGGCGACGGGGCCGTGGACGACGCGGCGGTGCAGCGGGTGGCCGAGGCGGTGCTGCCGACGCTCCAGGGGTGGGTGCCGGGGCAGCCGTAGCGGCGTCGCTCAGCTCAGGAGCCACGCGCGGGTCAGGGCGACGACCTCCTCGCGGCTGCGCGGGCCGTCGTCGGCGGCGACGAAGTGGTTGCCGATGCGGGTGGAGAGGCTGATCAGGCAGCGCATCTCGACCTCGCCCTCGTCGGTGCAGAACTCCCGGTACAGCGTGCGCATGTAGGCCATGCGCCGGTTGTCGACGCGCCGGAGGCGCTCGGCGACGCTCGGCTCGCGGCGGGCCCAGTCGCGGACGGCGAGTTCGGTGGAGATGTCGGTCAGCGGGTCGCCGGGGGCGGAGGCCAGCGCGTGGAGGCGGGTGAGCTTCGCCCGCGCGTCGCCGCCGCCGCGCTCGATCTCCTCGATCACGTTCCCGGCGACGGCGTGCTCCCAGGTGTCGAGCATCTCGGCGAGGAGGGCGTCCCGGTTGCGGAAGTAGCCGTAGAAGCCGCCCTTGGTGACGCCCATCGACTGTGCGAGGACCTCGACGCGCACGGCGTCGGGCCCGCCGCCGGCGAGCGCCCGGAGGCCTTCGACGATCCACGCCTCGCGCGGGGTGCGGGAGTTGGCCACGGGTTTCTCCGATCGACGACTTGTAGGACTCACACGTCCTGCGCGACTCGCACGACGTGCACGACCGCGAGCCGCACTGCGGTGCCGGTCTATACGCTGCCGTATAAACGGGTCTAGCCTGCTTGTATACGGCATCGTATAGACAAAGGGGCCGACGCATGAGACTCCCCAGCACCGCGCACACCTCGCGCCCGTGGCGGATCCACGGGATCGCCCCGGACTTCCGGGTGGAGGACGTGTGGGCGCTGCCCACGCCGGGCGGGCCCGACGACCTCCCGCACCTGGTGGGCCAGTTCACCGAGGGCGAGGAGCCGGGGATGGCCGGCTCCTCGTTCGCCTACCGGACGCTCTTCGCGGTCCGCCGGCGGCTCGGGCGCCTGCTGCACCTGGACGACGCCGACGGCGGCGTGGGCGGCCGGGTGGCGTCGCTCCGCGACCGGCTGCCGGCGGACCTGCTGGCAGCGCCGCGGGGGCCGGATTCGGACGCGCTGCCGTTCCGCTCCGTCTACCTGCTGCACGACGAGTGGGCGGCCGAGCTGGCGAACCGGACGGTCCACGCGGTGCTGCACCTCGGCTGGGTCCCGGACGGCGCGGGCGGGTACCGCGGGCAGATGGCCGTGCTGGTGAAGCCCAACGGCCTGCTCGGCGCCGCGTACCTGCTGGGCATCAAGCCGTTCCGGTACGTCGTGGTGTACCCGGGGCTCCTGCGGTCGATCGGGCGCAGGTGGCAGGAGACGGCGGGGCGGCGGAAGTAGCGGGCGTGCCGCGAAGGAAGTCGGACCGGCCGACTTCCTTCGCGGCACGCGGCGCGGACGTCACTTGGCGGCGGCCTGCACCTTGTCGAGCTGCTTCTTGACCAGCGCCTGCTCCGGCAGGCCCGGGTCGGCGAGCGCGGAGTCCGAGACCTGGGTCAGTACGTCCCCGGTGTGCGTGATGACGTAGCCGCGCGCCTCGCAGAGCGCCGTGGCGCAGTCGTCGGCGGTGAACGTCGCGTTGAGGGCGAGCGTCGACTCGCCGACCGCCGCAGCGGTGGCCTTGGCGAAGGTGACCTTCACCGGGGCCCCGCCCGCGCCGGTGGCGGTGAACGACGCGCACCCGGCGAGCGCGGTGTCCGCGGCGGTCAGCGCCTTCGCGGCCTGGCCGGCGCCGAGCTGGGTGAGCTGGACGAAGGTGAACTCGCGACCGTTGGGCCCGTAGTACACGCCGGTGGCGGACGGCGCGGGGGTGGCCGCGCTGCCGTTGTCGACGAGGTCGAGCAGCGGCTGGCAGGCGGGCTTCCCGGCGGTGAGCCGGTGGTCGGGCCTGGTCGCGCCGAGGGACGAGCGCTGGGCGTCGGCCTTGAGGTCGGCGGTGGTGAGCAGGGCCTTGACGAGCTGGTCCTGCGTCAGGGCCTTGCCGGCGGCCGGGGCCTTGCTGCCGGTGGTGCCGGTGGCTCCGGTGGTGCCCGTGGCGGCGCCGGTCGCACCCCCGGTGGCGGCGGCCGTGGCCGCGGTGGTGGCGGTGGTGCCACCGGACTTGTCGTCGTTGGGCCCGCAGGCGGCGGTGAGCAGGGCGAGCGGGACGATGACGCCGGCGGCGACGGATATGCGCGGAGAACGCATGGCAGGTATTCCCCCGAATACGCGTGTGCAGGGAGTGGTCAGTCGGCCGACTGACAGTCGATCAAGCTAGCGCATGGCGCGGACGGTGACGACGGCGGCGCCGGACGTCCTCCGGGCCGCCGGTCGTCACGCAGTGCGACGGCCGTGATCGCGCCGCGCGCCGTCACGTTCGGTGACTGCGGCGGCCCCGGAACGCTGAGCTGACCCCGCAGGCCGGTTGTGTCAGGCTGGTGGGGGAGCACCGCCGAAACCGGGAGGCTCGTGATGGCCGGGATCAGGGTCAACGGGGTCTCGCTGCACTACGAGGCCAGCGGCGAGGGACCGGGCGTCGTCCTGGTGCACGGCTCCTGGAGCGACGGCGACACGTGGGCGCACGTCGTCCCCGGACTGGCCGGGTCGACCACCGTCGTCACCTACGACCGCCGGGGTCACAGCCGCAGCGAGGACCTGCTCACCCAGGGATCGGTGCACGAGGACGCCGCCGACCTGGCCGGCCTGGTGCAGGGCCTCGGACTCGCCCCGGCGTTCGTCGCCGGCGACTCCTACGGCGCGCTGGTCACCCTGCGGCTGGCCGCCGCCCGCCCCGACCTCCTGCGCGGCATCGCCGTCCACGAGCCGCCCGGCACCGGCATCCTGCTCGCCGACCCGGACCTGCGCCCGATCGGGACGGCCTTCGCGGACCGGATCGCCGCCGTCCGCGAACTGCTGGAGCAGGCCGAGTCGGCCGCGGCGGCCGAACTGTACGTCGACACCCTCGCCTTCGGCCCCGGCGCGTGGGCGCAGCTGCCGGCGCCCGTGCGGCACACGTACGTCCGCAACGCGCCCACCTATCTGGACGAGCTGCGCGACCCGGACGCCCTGGACCTCGACCTCACCGGCCTGGCCCGCTACGGAGACCCGGCCCTGCTCACGCAGAGCGACGACAGCGCGCCGATGTTCGGCGAGGTGCTGGACCTGATCGACCTCACCCTGGCGAAGGCGGAGCGCCACCTCTACAAGGGTGCCGGTCACGCTCCGCACCTGTCGCAGCCGGAGGAGTGGGTGCGGGTGGTGCTCCCGCGGGCGCTGATGTGACACACCTGTAGCCGAGACGGGCCCTACGGGCGCGCGCAGGCCAGTTCCTCGCCGCGCGGCGTCCGCCGGTACAGCACCTCCCGGCCGCTGCGCACCCGGCTCACCAGCCCCGACCGGTGCAGCACGCCCAGGTGGTAGGAGACCGTGCCCGCGCTCAGGAAGTGCCGGTCCGCCAGCGCCGCCGTCGTGGCCGGGCCGACCAGGGCGCTGAGCAGGTCCGCCCGGGTGGGGCCGAGCAGCTGGGCCAGCGCCGGGCTGGGCTCCAGGCGGGCCGCCCGGCGGTCCGCGACGGGGTACATCAGCGTCGGGGCCCGGTGGACTCCGTCGATCGGGTCCAGGATGACGTGGATCTCGCGGGTCACCAGCGTCGGCATCAGCAGCACCATCCGGGCCGGCAGCGCCACCGTGAACCGGCTCTCCAGCTCGATCCGGCCCTCCGCCCAGGAGAGCTGCGGGGCGAGGGAGTTGATCAGGGCCCCGGTGCCGTACCGGGCGAGGAAACGGCCCCGCCGGTCGATCTCGGCGTCGATGACGGCGCGGGCGTCCGGCCAGTACGGCGCGATCGCGAGCTCCCAGTAGCGGCCCAGCTCGTCCGCGACCCGGTGCGCGAAGTACCTGGCGCCGCGGTCGATCGCCCGCTCGACGGCCTCCGGCAGCGGACGGCCCGTCAGGCCGGCCTCCGGACGGCCGTACCGGACGGTCAGCAGCTCGCCGAGGACGCGTTCGGGCGGTGTGGCGCGGACGGCCGCCAACTGCTCCGCGACCTCGGGCGCCGGGCCGCTCGGATGCGGGGACAGGAAGTCGGGCAGGTAGCCGCCGTCCTTGTCCAGGGCCAGCCCGGTGAGCAGCTCCAGCCCCTCCCGGCGCAGCACCCGCCGGGTGCGGCTGACCCAGGCGTACGGGCCGGTGCGGGACGTCAGGCCGCAGGACATCAGGGTGTTGACGGCCTCGTGCAGCGGCGAGACGACGAAGCGCGAGCGGGCCAGGCCGGTCGAGTCGATGGTGAGCGTGATCATCGGTGTCCTTCCCCCCGTCGGACGGTTCGGCCGGTTCCGGGCCGCGCCGACCCTGATCGAATCGCCGTCGTCCGGGCCCTTTCCGGGCGCCGACGTTTCGAATCTGCTCGAATCCTCGCAGGAATCGTCGCGCCGCGGTGCCCCCGCGGCACAAGCTCTTCCAGGACATCCGGCACGGGGAAGGACGAACGAACATGACGAGAACGCGCGGCCGCGTCGCCGCCCTGCTGGGCGCCGTCGCGGTGGTCGCCGGGACGACGCTGGTCTCCCCGGCCGTCGCCGCGGCAGGCGGTGCGGGCGGCGGGCTCACCGGGCAGGCGCCCTGTGCGGGCAGCCCCGGCTTCACCTGCGGCACGCTCACCGTCCCGCTCGACCACGGCGGCGCCGCCCCGGGCACCCTCGACCTCCGGGTCGCCGTCGGCGGCAACACCGACGCGCCCAGGGGCGACCTGCTGTTCCTCACCGGCGGCCCCGGCCAGCCCGGCGTCCCGCTGGTGAACCGGATCGTGAGCCGGCTGTCGCCCGTCCTCAAGGACTACCGCCTGGTGATGTTCGACCAGCGCGGCACCGGTGGCAACGCCCTCCAGTGCCCGGAGCTCCAGGAGCAGATGGGCGCCTCCGACCTCGCCCCGCCCACACCGAAGGCCGTCACCGACTGCGCGGCCGCGCTCGGCCCGGACCGGCGGTTCTACAGCACCGCGGACACCGTCGCCGACATCGACCAGCTGCGCCGGGCCCTCGGCGACCAGCGCCTGACCCTGGACGGCGTCTCGTACGGCACGTTCACCGCCGAGCGGTACGCGATGGCGCACCCGGCGCACGTCGCCCGGCTGGTGCTGGACTCCGTGGTGCCGCAGCAGGGCTACGACCCGCTCGACCCCGTGCCGCTGAAGGCCACCGCCCGGGTGCTCACCGCCGCGTGCGCGGCCACCGGTTGCACCACCGACCCGGCGGCCGACCTCGCCGAGACGGTCCGCCGGTACCACGACGGGCCGGACGTGCTGGACGCGATCACCAGCTTCGAGTTCGTCGACCCGGACTACCGCGGGGTCCCGGAGGCGCTGCACGAGGCCGCGGCCGGGCAGCCCGCCATGCTCCAGCGCTACATCGACGGCGCGCACCAGGGCAACGCGGCGCCCGCCGAGTTCCTGAGCCAGGGCCTGCACGCCAGCACCCTGTGCGCCGACGGGCACTTCCCGTGGGGCACCTCGGACACCCCGGTCGAGGGGCGGGCGGCCGCGCTGGCCGAGGCGGGGGACGAGCTGAGCCCCGCGGAGACCTGGCCGTTCGACCCGGCCACCGCGACCGGGACGGGCACCCTGCTCACCTGCCTGGACTGGCCGCGGGAGGAGGTGCCGGCGACGCCGTCGGAGCACCACAAGCTGCCCAACGTGCCGGTGCTGCTGCTCGGCGGCGACCGCGACCTGTCCACGCCGCTGGCCTGGATGTTCCGGGAGGCGGCGATGGCGCACGCGCCGCGCGTCGTGGTCGTCCCCGGGGCGTCGCACTCGGTCCAGACCCGGGCGACCAACGAGATCGGGCGGCAGGCGGTGTACGACTTCCTGCTCGGCGGCTGAGGCCGCACGGCGGGGAACCCCGGACCGTTCCGCGCGGGGGGCGGAACGGTCCGGGTCGGTCGTCGGGCCCTATGCGCCCCAGCCGTCGTCGGGCGTGGCCCGGTCGGGCTCGGGGCAGTCGGGGTGGTCGTAGCCCCACAGGCCGACCTTGTTCAACAGCCAGCCGTCGGACGGGAGTTCGTCGTGGACGTCCTGGTCGGTGAGGACGAAGGCGACCCGGACGTCCTCGGCCGGCGCGACCTCCAGGGTGCGCTGGCCGGGGATGTTCTCGTACGTCACCGTCTCCCACGTGCAGCCGGCCCCGGTGAGCGCGGCGACCAGCGCGGATTGCGTGACGTGCGTGTCGACCGTGCGCAACCCGCCCTCGTGCAAGGGGAGTTCGAGCTCGCCGTGCCAGGCCGGTAGCGAGAGCGAGCGCAGCCGGCGGCAGCTGCAGAACACCGTCCACGCGTCTCCCCAGCCGAAGGCGTGCGGCCAGCGGGTGTCCTTGTGGATCCGCCCGCAGTCGTACGGATCGCCGTAGCGGGCGGCGAGTTCGGGCAGCGGGGCGTCGTAGCGCAGCGGGCCGAGGCCGCCGGTGGCGGCCAGCTCGGTGAGGCGGGCGAGGAACTCCGTCACCCCAGGCACCCGCGGACCGCCTGGATCAGCCGGGTGGCGCGGGCGTCGCCGTGGCCGATCATCCGGTTCGCCACGTAGCCGAAGCCGATGCCGAACTCGTCGTCCCCGAAGGCGAACTGGCCGCCGGCACCGTCGTTGCCGAAGCTCCGCGGGCCGTACAGCGGGCGGAACGCGGGGGAGTCCAGCAGGACGCCGGATCCCCAGCGGGCGCCCATGTCGAAGCCCAGGAAGCCCGCGCCGGAGGAGACTTCGCGCACCGCGTCGGTCACGGTGTCGTGCGACAGCAGGCGCTCGCCGCCGTCGAGGCCGGTGACGGCGGCCGCGTACAGGGCCGCGAGCCCGGTCGCGGAGGCGACGGCGCCCGCGCCCGGCAGCTCGATCGCGTGCAGGGCCGGGTCGTTCCAGCCGTGCGGCGCGTCGAGGCCGGGGAAGACGAGGGCGCCGTTCATCGTGACGATCCGGGTGAGCAGGTGCTCGGGGCCGGGCATCGGGCGGCGGCCGTCAGCCTCCACCAGCCGTGCCAGGTGCGGGAGTTGCTCCTCCGGGAGGCCGATCCAGACCGGCAGGCCGCCGAGCGGTCCGGCGATCTCCTCGCGCAGGAAGGCGCCCGGGGTGAGGCCGGTGATCCGGCGGATCACCTCGCCGACCGCGAAGCCGAGCACGTGGCCGTGGTACTCGTACGTGGTGCCCGGCTCCCACAGCGGCGGCTGCTCCTCGATCGCCCGCACGACCGGCTCCCACGCGGCGATCTCCTCGAACGGGAGCACCGCGTCGAGCGCGGGCAGGCCGGCCCGGTGGCCGAGGATCATGCGGGTGGTGACGTCCTGCTTGCCGTGCCGGGCGAACTCCGGCCAGTAGCGGGCGACCGGGGCGTCGAGGTCGAGCCGGCCGCGCTGCGCGAGGAGGTGTGCGGCGATGCTCACCGCGCCCTTGGCGACCGAGAAGACGGGGACGACCGTGTCCCGCGTCCACGCCCTGCCGGTGCGCTCGTCGGCGGTGCCGCCCCACAGCTCGACGACCTTGCGGCCGCCCGAGTAGACCGTGACGGCAGCGCCGAGCTCGGGGAACTCGGCGAAGTTGCGGGCGAACTCGTCCGCGACGGGCCCGAAGCGCTCGTCGGCCCAACCCTCGTACTGCTGCATGCTGCTGTCCGTCCTCCGCCTGTTCCCGCCCGGTGTCACGTCGACGATGCCACGTGACCGCGCCGCCGGGGTGGTGTCGCGCCAAGATCATCGACCGGCCCACCGTACGGGAGTCGTGCGCCGCGCACGAGCGTATTACGCGCGAGCGGGTCACGGGGGCGGCGCGAGGATGGCGGTGATCACCCGGTCCAGCGAGCGCTCGAAGGCGGTGGACGGGTCCGCGGGTGGGCCGGGAGCGGTGAACGCCTGCGCCAGGTGTGGGTACTCGCCGCTCATCGCCGCCCGGGCCAGGTAACCCGTCAGCTCCGCCTGCCACTTGGCCCCGGCCGCCGCCGTCCGCTCGTACTGGGCGAACTGGCAGACGAAGCCGTTGAACAGCGCCATCGCCTCCATCCGCGCGCCGCCGCCGAGGCCCGTCGGGGCGGTGACGGCGAGGAAGTGGTCGGTGTAGCGCAGCGCGTTGGGGCCGATGCCGGGGCGGGCCAGGACGAGGCCGGGCAGCCACGGGTGGCGGCGGAAGATTGAGAGCTGCTGCCGGGCGAGGGCGATCAGGTCCGTCCGGCAGTCGCCGCCGGGCGCGGGCGGGAGCTCGTACTCGCCGGCGGTGGCATCGAGCATCAGGTCGAGGAGGTGTTCCTTCTTCGGCACGTAGTTGTAGAGCGACATCGTGCCCGCGCCGAGGGCGGCGGCGACGCGGCGCATCGAGACGGCGTCCAGGCCCTCGGCGTCCGCGATGGCGATCGCGGCGGCGGCGATGGACGCCCGGCTGTGGGCCGGGCGGGGGCCGCGGCCGGTGCGCTCGGGGCGCAGCCAGATCAGCTCGGGCGCGTCGGGGGGCGTCGGCGTCGCGGGTCCGGTCCCGTGGTCAGCCGGGTTCCCGGCCGCGTTGTCGGCCGCGGTCGTCTGCTGCCCGGGTTCCTCCGGGCTGGTGGGGCGCTTGCTGGACGGCACTGGAAGATCACCTCGCTCACCCATCTTAGATACGTACGGCGTACGTAGTACGATGTGTCCGCACGCGCTTCTACGTACGCTGTACCTAGAGAAGGGTGGAGACCGCCATGCCCGACCGCTCCGACCACCGTGGGCCCGCCATCGAGATGACGGGCGTGACGAAACGCTTCGGCGCCACCGAGGCCCTGCGCGGCCTCGACCTCACCGTCCCCGCCGGCACCGTCTGCGGCCTCCTCGGCCCCAACGGCGCCGGCAAGACCACCGCCGTCCGCGTCCTCGCCACCCTCGTCGCCCCCGACCGCGGCACCGCCCGGGTCGCCGGTCACGACGTCGCCCGCGAGTGCGAGGCCGTGCGCCGCGCCATCGGCCTGGCCGGGCAGCACGCCGCCGTCGACGAGGGCATCACCGGGCGCGACAACCTGCGCCTGTTCGGCCGGCTGCACCACCTCGGCGGCCGCCGGGCGCGCGCCCGCGCCGACGAACTGCTCGAGCGCTTCGGCCTCGCCGACGCCGGCGACCGGCTCGTCCGCACGTACTCCGGTGGCATGCGCCGGCGACTCGACCTGATCGCCAGCCTCGTCACCAGCCCGCCGGTGCTCTTCCTCGACGAACCCACCACCGGGCTCGACCCGCGCAGCCGCCAGGAGATCTGGGACACCGTCAAGGAGTCGGCCGACGACGGCACCACCGTGCTGCTCACCACCCAGTACCTGGAGGAGGCCGACCGGCTCGCCGACGACATCGTCGTCGTCGACCACGGCGCCGCGATCGCCACCGGTCCGCCGGCCCGGCTCAAGGCGCAGATCGGCAGTCGGGTGTCCGTCACCCTCGCCGACGCGGCCCAACTGGGCCATGCCGCAGTCGTGTTGTCCCGCCTATCCGGCGGCGACGCGCAGGTGGACGTCGCCGAGCGCCTGGTCACGGTGGTGACACCGCCGGGCGCCGAGGTCCTGCTCCCGTCACTGGTGAGGGAGTTGGACGCCCAGGGCGTCGTCGCGCAGGACGTCGCGGTCCGGGCGCCCTCGCTGGACGACGTGTTCCTCGCGCTCACCGCCACCCGCACCGCCGACCTGAGGAGTGCCGCCTGATGGCCGCCACGTACGCGGCGCCGGTCGCCGCCGGACCGTCCCGCCTGGTCACCGACACCGGGACGTCGATGCTCCGCGTCCTGCTCAACTACCGCCACTCGCCGGGCCTGCTGGCCGCCTCACTGGGCGTGCCGGTGATCATGGTGGTGGTCTTCGGGTACGTCTTCGGCAGTGCCATGCGGGTGCCGGGCGGGGGCGACTACCGGGAGTTCCTGATGCCCGGTCTGTTCGCCATGGTCGCCACCAACGGCATCATGCCCACCATGGTCGGCGCCGCCCGCGACGTCGGGCGCGGGGTCACCGACCGGCTGCGCTCGATGCCCGTCTCGCGCACCGGGCTCCTGCTCGGCCAGACCCTCGCCGACCTGCTGGTCAGCATCGTCGTGCTCGCGCTGCTGGCGGCCGTCGGGCTGGCCGCGGGCTGGCGCGTCCGGCACGGGTTCGCGGACGCGGCGGGGGCGTTCGGGCTGCTGCTGCTCTTCCGCTTCGTCATGACGTGGGTGGGCACGTGCCTCGGCCTCGCCGTCGGCGAGGAGGAGGCCGCCGGTCAGCTCTCGGTCGCCGTCTTCCCGTTGGCGATGATCACCAACGCGTACGTGCCGACCGGCGGCATGCCGGGCTGGCTGCGGATCGTCGCGGACTGGAACCCGATCAGCGCGGTGGTCGAGGCGAGCCGGAGCCTGTTCGGCAACCCCTCCGCACCCGGCGGGGCCTGGCCCATGCAGCACGCGGTGCTCGCCGCGCTGCTGTGGAGCGCGGTGCTGCTCGTGCTCTGCATGCCGCTGGCCGTACGGAAGTTCGCCACCCACGGGCGGTGAGGGCGTGCAGGCGTACGGGAGCTGACCCGCCGGTCCGGTGAAGGTGCTGGACACCCGTGCCGGTGCGGTCGAAGGTGGAGGCCATGGAGTACACCCACCTCGGCCGCACCGGCCTGACCGTCTCCCGCCTCTGCCTGGGCACCATGAACTTCGGCCCGCACACCGAGGAGGCCGACGCCCACCGCATCATGGATGTCGCCCACGACCGGGGCATCAACTTCTTCGACACCGCCAACGCCTACGGCCGGGACGGCGAGGGCAACCTCAAGGGCCGTACCGAGGAGATCATCGGCCGCTGGTTCGCCCAGGGCGGCGGGCGCCGCGAGCGGACCGTCCTCGCGACCAAGGCCTACGCCGCGATGGGGGAGTGGCCCAACGAGGGCAAGCTCTCCGCGCTCGCCGTCCGGCGGGCCGTCGAGGCGAGCCTGCGGCGCCTGAACACCGACCACATCGACCTCTACCAGATGCACCACATCGACCGGGACACGCCCTGGGAGGAGATCTGGCAGGCGATGGAGGTCCTGGTCGCCCAGGGCAAGATCATCTACGTCGGCTCCAGCAACTTCGCCGGCTGGCACGTCGCCCAGGCCCAGGAGGCCGCCCGCAGCCGCCATTTCCTCGGCCTGGTCAGCGAGCAGTCCCTCTACAACCTGCTCGACCGCACCGTCGAACTGGAGGTCGTGCCGGCCCTCCAGCACTACGGCCTCGGCCTCCTGCCGTGGTCCCCGCTGCGCAGCGGGCTGCTCGGCGGCGCGCTGCGCAAGGAGCGCGAGGGCACCCGGGTGCGGGCCGCGCAGGCGCACGCCGACGAGCTCCTCACCACCCACCGCGACCGCATCCAGGCCTACGAGGACCTCGCCGACGAACTCGGCGTCGCCCCCGGGGAGCTCGCCCTCGCCTGGCTCCTTGGCCGCCCGGCCGTCACCGCCCCGATCATCGGCCCGCGGACGCAGGAGCACCTCGACTCGGCGGTCCGGGCCCTGGACGTCGAACTCGACCGCAAGACCCTCGACCGCCTCGACGACCTCTTCCCGGGCCACCGCCCGGCCCCGGAGGACTACGCCTGGTAGGGCACGGGCTGTGTGTGGCCGGCCGTGTGTGGCGGGTCGCGTGGGGCGGCGGTGCGTGAGAGCGTCGGGGGATGGGTGACGACGCGGTTGTGCACGACGTGCCGTACTACGCGCAGTGGGAGTCGGCGGAGCTCGTGCGGGAGATCGTCGGCGGCGCGGTGGACGCCGCCGACGATCCGCGGTGGGGGCAGTCCGGGGCGGCCACGCCCGAGGAGTACGGGTGGTGGTCGTGGCGGCTGTGCGGGGTGGCCTGCCTGCGCATGGCGCTCGACTTCTGGTGGGGCCTCGCGCCCCCGGCGCTCGTGCTCGCGCGGGAGTGCGAGGCGGCGGGCGCGTACGTCCGGGAGGGCGGCGGCCTGCGCGGGCTGATCCACGCGCCGTTCGCCGCCCACGTCCGACAGCGGTGGGGACTGGCCGCCGAGGCACGGGAGTTGGCGCCCGGCGAGATCGCGGCGGAGGTGGCCGGCGGGCGGTTGCCGATGCTGTCGGTGCACCCGTCGATCCGCGAGCCGCAGGGGCCGGACCCGACGCGCCGGGGCGGGCACCTGGTGCTCGCGGTGGGCGCCACGAGCACGGCGCTGGTGATCCACAACCCGTCCGGGTTCCCGGGCGGGTCGCAGTCCTTCGCACACGTGCCGTGGCGGGACTTCGGGCGCTTCTTCGCCGGGCGGGGGATCGTCCTCGGCCCGCCCGGCGAATCCGGTCCGCGGGGCGGGTCCGGCGTGTCCGGCGAATCCGGTCCGCGGGCAGGGTCCGGCGAATCGGGGAGCGCTACGGCCTGATGCTCGGCAGGCCCAGCAGGTCGACCGGCAGTTCGCCGCGACACAGGGCCGAGATCGGCTTCAACGCGGCCGCCAGCCGGTCGAGCTCGCTGCGCGGGTAGTCCTCCCAGACCCGGGCGGCGGCCAGGTCGGTCGCGGCCTCCAGGGACTGGTGCCGGATCCGGCCGAGCTCGGTGACCGTGCCCCCCGCCGTCAGCCAGCCCCGCTCGACCAGCCGCCGCGACGCGGCCTCCCACTCCTCGTCCGTCCACCCGCGCCGCGGCTGGAGGTCCTCGCGCCGGACGTCCAGCGCGCAGCGGACGACGAGCGCCTCGCAGCCGTCGAGGCCGGCCGTGACGAGCGCGGCCACGTGCCCGTCCCCGCGGTGCTCGCGCATCACGGTCGCGGCCTGCCACAGCCGCCCGTAGAGGTCGGCCGGCCGGGGCAGCGCGGCGTTCGCGGCGGCCAGGACGCGCCCGGCGCAGTCCAGCCGGGCCGCCGCCCGCTCCAGCGCGTCGGCGGCCAGCTCGACCTGGGCCGGGTCGACGTGCTTCAGCACCCGGGCCAGCGCCGCGGACGACCCCTCGGCCCGGGCGGCCAGCGCCTTCTCCGGGCTCGCGTGCGTCCACACCTCGGGTACCGCGCGCTCGACGACCGCCGGCGCGAAGCTGAAGAACGCGGCGATCACGGGCGGCGCGTCCACCGCGCCCAGCGGCGCCGACCGGCTGGCGAAGTAGCCGCGCCACCCGCCCCGCAGTCCGGCCGCCTCGAAGGCCGCCTGGCCTTCGGGCGAGAAGTAGGTGAGAGAGTGCACCGGCTCGAAGAGCCACCAGAGAGAGCGGGCGGGGTGGACGAGATCGGCCATCGCGAGACCTTCCTCGGAATCGGAGGTGGGCGACTGAACCGGCGGTCGCTCCAGTGCTGATGACCACGGCGACGGGTGCGGTAACCCAGCCCCGGGTGTGATGACGGTCACGCGGGCGCCCGACCGGTGCGCGGGCCGGTCCCGCTGCGGGAGATGATGGGGTGGGGTGCCCGCTCACGGTGGTGCCCGAGCCCTCGTGTGAAGGTATTGGTAATGGCGCAGATCAACCCCAGCATCCTGTCCGCGGACTTCGCCCGTCTCGGCGAGGAGGCCGAGGCCGTCCGGGGCTCGGACTGGCTGCACGTCGACGTCATGGACAACCACTTCGTACCCAACCTCACCCTGGGCGTCCCGGTCGTGGAGTCGCTCACCCGTGCCACCGACATCCCGCTCGACTGCCACCTCATGATCGAGGATCCGGACCGCTGGGCCCCGCAGTACGTCGAGGCCGGCGCCGGCTCGGTCACCTTCCACGCCGAGGCCGCCGCCGCGCCGGTCCGGCTGGCCCGCGAGATCCGCGCCAAGGGCGCCCGCGCCTCGATGGCCCTCAAGCCCGCCACCCCGATCGAGCCCTACGAGGACCTGCTGCCCGAGCTCGACATGCTGCTGATCATGACCGTCGAGCCCGGCTTCGGCGGCCAGGCCTTCCTTGACATCATGCTGCCGAAGATCCGCCGCACCCGGGAGCTGATCGCCAAGCACGGCCTCGAACTGTGGCTCCAGGTCGACGGCGGCGTCTCCGCGAGCACCATCGAGCGCTGCGCCGAGGCCGGCGCGGACGTCTTCGTGGCCGGCTCGGCCGTCTACGGCGCGCAGGACCCGGCCGAGGCCGTCCGCAAGCTGCGCGACCTGGCGACCGCCGCCACCACCGACGCCTGGTGGGCCTGCGCGCACTGAGCCCGACGTTCGACGTCCGGCTGAGTCCGCGTCGCGGCCGCGGGTTCCCGGCGAGGTGAGGGACGATCACTGACGAACGCCCCTCGTCGCCCCTCTCCGTACGGTGGTGGACCCGCACATGAGCAACCTCGACCTCAAGCCCGCCCCGACCCCCTGCGGCCGGGAGGCCAGCGGCGGCCCGGTGAAGGAACTCCTCACCGGGCGCCGGGTCCCCCTCGGCGAAAGCACCGTGGTGCGGCGCCTGCTCCCCAACCTGGGCCGCCGGATGGTCGGCGCCTGGTGCTTCGTCGACCACTACGGCCCCGACGACATCGCCGACGAGCCCGGCATGCAGGTGCCGCCCCACCCGCACATGGGCCTGCAGACGGTCAGCTGGCTCCACCAGGGCGAGGTGCTGCACCGCGACAGCCTCGGCAGCCTGCAGACCGTCCGCCCGTACGAGCTGGGCCTGATGACGTCCGGCCGGGCCATCTCGCACTCCGAGGAGTCCCCGCGCCCGCACGCCCCTTACCTGCACGGCGCGCAGCTCTGGGTCGCGCTCCCCGACGCACACCGGCACGCCGCCCCCGCGTTCGAGCACCACCCCGATCTGCCGGTCGTGACGGCCCCGGGCCTGAACGCGACCGTCATCCTCGGAACCCTGGACACGGCCACCTCGCCCGGCACCACCTACACCCCGCTCGTCGGCGCCGACCTGGCGCTCGCCGCCGGCGCGGACCTCGAGCTGCCGCTGGTGCCGGATTTCGAGTACGCCGTGCTCGCCATGTCCGGCAGCGTCGACGTCGACGGCGTCCGCATCGAACCCGGCTCGATGCTCTACCTCGGCTGCGGCCGCCCCGAACTCCCGCTGCTCGCCCGCACCGACGCCGCCGTCCTGCTGCTGGGCGGGGAGCCGTTCGACGAGAAGATCGTCATGTGGTGGAACTTCATCGGCCGCTCCACCGAGGACATCGCGCAGGCCAGGGCCGACTGGATGACCACCTCCCGCTTCGGCGAGGTCCACGGCTACGACGGCGCCCGGTTGCGGGCCCCAGAGCTCCCGTCGATCCCCCTGAAACCTCGCGGGCGGGCGCGCTGACCTGCGAAGGCGCCGTTCGCGGGACTATGCCCGGTGCTTGCTGGCCGGTGCGCTCCGGGTGCCCCTCAGGCCCCGGCATGAGGGGCACCCCAGCGTCGTGCGGGCCGCTCTGGAGGTTCGAAATGAGGGCCTGCCAAATCTCATGTCCGGCCACGTGTGACGGCGTCCACTCCGCTTGAACTCGCCTTGTCGTAGGTGCTGAGAGCTGTCGATCCGTGGGGGTCATCGGGCGGGCGGGCTCGCGGCGTTCCAGAGTTCCTCGAAGCGGCGGATGCGGCGTTCGACCCGCTCCGGACGAACCACCAGGCGGGTGTTGGCGATGGCCAGGCGGCCGCCCTGGTCGAGGGCGCGGGCCGAGGAGACCTCGTAGCTCAGGGTCTGGTCGAACACGATGAAGTCGAACATCGGATCGACCCGGGAGGACGCGGCCAGGCCGCTGGACCGCATCACCCGGACCACGATGCCCGCCTCGGCCTGTTGGCGGCAGACCTGTTCGACCTCGCGGAGGGCGGCCGGGTCCTCGCTGTCCAGGATGAACACCCGACGCACCGTCACACCGCGGCGCACGGCCTCGCCCTGCAGGGCGAGGTAGCGCAGCCCGAGCTCGGAGTCCCAGAACTCGGAGTCCGCGGCGGCACTGGTGGCGTCGATGCTGCCCACCGCGACGGCGGTGAGCGAGAGCAGCCAGTCGCGGTCCTCGCCGTCGTAGGCGGCCTCACCGGCGGGGAGTTCCCGGATGAGCTCGGCCAGCCGCCGGATCTCCTGTTCCAGGAAGGCGTACATGACGGCCGGTCCGTTCTGGCCGACCTCCGCGGTCTGGTTCAGCAGTCGGGTCACGGTCGCGGCGTCGAGCCGGGACGATCGGAGCTGCCGCATCTGCCGGGAGGCCTCGCTGACGCCCGCGAGGCCGTTCACCAGCGCTCCCTCCACCGACAGCAGGCGGCGTTCGAAGTCGACCAGGAACTGGACCATCAGCAGCGTGCCGCCGACGAACGACGACAGGATCAGCGTGATGCTCTGCGGCTGCGCCGTCGCGTTGGTGAGCAGGTAGGCGATCCCGCCGCCCGTCAGCGAGACGAGGATCTTGCGGACGATCGGAGGCATCCGCACCAGCGGTGGCGCCGAAGCTTCCTGTGTCACTCGTTCCCCCCAGGTGTGAGTCGGTCGGGTCCGGGCCGGCAGCGAGCTCCCGACGCCTGGAGCGGCAGTGGCAGCGGCTGACGCGGGGACTGAGGCACCGTCACGACGGCCCGTAGAACACGTAGTCGACCCGGTGGGCGACCTCCGCGGGCAACGTGCGGCCCTCGTGGGCGGCGTGCGCGGCGAGCTGTGCCAGGGCCTCCGGCGGCGGGGCCCAGTGGTCCAGCACCACCTTGACGGCGTGCTCGACCGGCAGGAACCCGGAGGGCAGCACCGAGCAGGTGCGGTACGCGGTGAACGGCTCGGCCTCGGGCCGGATCCGGATCAGCGGGGGCAGGTCCCGCCACGAGTCCGGGAACTCCCCGGTGGCGGCAACGGCTTCGAGGACCGCCCGGCTCCGATCGCGCAGCAGGCCGAGCCGCAGGAGCTGCCACACCGCGGCCAGGAAGGAGCACGACCAGGCCCGGCCGCCGCTCCGCTCGCTCCAGAGCTCGATGTCCACGAAGACCGAGTGGCGGTGCCTCCCGCTCTCCCGCGGGGGCCGCCAGAGCGGTCCGCCGCCCGGCGCTCCGGCTGACGGGGAGCGCTCGCCGTTGCTCAGCCAGCCGTTCACGCTCGGCGCCGGACGGGAGCTGTCGGGGCCGGCCGCCAGGGAGGGCGCCAGCCGGGCCTCGACCAGCCGGGCCGGGCGGACCGCTCCCGCTCGGGCGCAGGCCGACTCGCGGGCCAGGTAGTCGATGTCGAGCCCGGCGTCGGCGGCCACCGCCAGCAGCTTGGGCAGCACCTCGCTCGGTGCGGTGCGCCGGGCGGCGTGGTCGTCGATCAGGACGCAGGTGCTGATCCTGGCCGCCGGGCCGACCTGGGCCGCGCACGCCCGGCGGGCCGCCTCGGCCCACGGCGCGACCCGGTCGAACCGCTCACGCAGGCGCGCGGGCCCGGCGCGCAGGTCGCTCGGGTAGAAGTGGCCCAGTTCCAGCGAGAGATGGGCGAACGGCGGCGCGGCCTCGCCCGGCCTGCGGCCCTGCTCCGGGAGTGCCTGCTCGGCCGTCCCCTCCCGGGCGCGGGCGGTCACGGCCCGGCCTTACGGCGCCGGTCGCGGTCCCGGCGTTCGGGGCGGAGGGGCGTCCGGCGGATCACCTCGAACTGACTGCATGTCAATGTTCTGTCCCTCCGCCCCTTTTCGTCCGAGTGCCAGGAGTATCCCGGTGTATCCGTCCCGCAGCGGTCCGGTCTCAGGGGTTTCTATCCGGATCACTCCTAGATCACTCGCGGCGTGTCCGGCGAGCGCGGCGAGGGCGTCCTCGGCAGTGATCCGGCAGGCCGGGAACCGCAGGTCGCCGACCTCGTAACCGAGCGAGTTCTCCATGAACGCCACCGCGAACGGCGCGCCGGGCCGCAGTGCCGCGGCGAACCGGTCGACGGCCGCCGCGAACTCCTCGTGGTGCGCGGAGACCGACTCGGCGACGAAGAACATCGTGCCGATGTCGGCGCTGTGCTCCGGCAGGTCGGAGAACAGGTTCCCGTCGACCACCCGGGCGATCTGCGCGAGCCGCCGGCGCGGGTCGGCCACCGCTCGGTAGGCGGGGTCCTCGCCCAGTACCCGCCAGAACTCGTCCCAGTTCTCCGAGTACCGCCCGAGCTCGCGCCGGAGCCAGTCGACGTTGCGCTTGCCGCGTTCGAGGAGGGAGATCCTGGAACACCATGGCAGCATGGCGAGCGCCGGGTAGAGGTTGCTTCCCGAGCCGACGTCGACGCCGCGCAGCGCCCCGGACGGCAGGTCCCTGGCCAGGGCGCCGAAGTGGTCCCGGACGGCGGCCAGGATCTGGCCGTCGTCGGCGCGCAGCGACCGGTAGTTGTACGCCGCGTAGGACTCCGGGTCGAAGTCGTTCCAGGGTAGGTCGCCGTTGGCTGGGGGCATGGTTCGACGAGGCTACCAACGAGAGGTGATGACTGTGCACCTGAGCAGGGGACCCGACGGTCCCGACCGTGGAACCGTGCGGCCCGTGGCCGAGCACGAACTTCCGGAACTGGTCCGGATGGACCACCGGCTCTTCCCGGACATGCCCTACCCGCACTTCGTGCTCCGTCAGTTGTACGAGCTGTACCGCGACCGGCTGCTGGTCGTGGAGCGCGGCGGCGAACTCGGCGGGTACGCGCTGTTCGCCACCACCCCGGACGGTCGGCGCAGTTGGGTGCTGGCCCTCGGCGTCGTCCCCGGTGCGCGGGGGCTCGGCTACGGGCGCTCGCTGATGGCCGAGGGCCTGGACCGTCTCACCGTCGATGGTGTCCGCGAGGTGATGATCACCGTCGCCCCGGGCAACCGTGCCGCTCGCGGCCTGTACGAGTCGCTCGGCTTCGTCCAGGTCGACCACCGGGCCGATTACTTCGGCGCGGGCGGCGACCGGCTGATCCTGCGGATGCCGCTGCCCGGGTAGCCCTCGGCGCGCCGCCCGACCCGCCGGAACGCCGGATCGGTTGTGCGAGGGCGGGTCCGGTCCTGTCCTGCCACCGGGTTGGCTGTCAGCGAAGGGGAGCATGGCGGCGGCCCAGGACGCTCAGACTCGGACCATGGATGTTGTCGAGGTGCTGCCGAGGCTTCGGATGCTCCGCTTCGCCGTGGGTGCGGCCTATCTGTGGCGGGACGGCGACGGGCTGACCCTGATCGACACCGGGACGGCCGACTGCGCGTGGGAGATCGAGCAGGTGTTGGACGGCGACCTCCTCCGGATCGTGCTGACGCACGGGCACGAGGACCACACCGGCTCGGCCGCCGCCCTGGCCGCCCGGCACGGTGCCGAGGTGGTGGCGCACCGGCTGGAGGCGCCGGTGATCCGGGGGCGGGCGGCCGGAGCGCCGGCGGTGCTGGAGGACTTCGAGGTACCGATCAGGGCGGCGCTCCCGCCGCTGCCGCCGGCTCCACCCTGCCGGGTGGACCGCGAGGTGGAGGATGGCGAGGTGCTGGACTTCGGCGACGGGGCTGTCGTGGTCGCCGTGCCCGGCCACACGGACGGGTCGATCGCGCTCCATCTCCCCGGCCCGAGGGTGCTGTTCACCGGCGACGCGGTCGCCAATGGCGGCCGGACCATGATGGGCGTCTTCAACACCGACCGCGCCAGGGCCGTCCGATCGCTGCGGAAGTTGGCCGAACTGGAGGTCGAGACCGCGGTCTTCGGACACGGCGAGCCGATCGTCCACGGCGCGACGACCGCCCTTCGGCGGGCGGCCGCCGCGACCGTGTGACGCGGTCGGCGTCCCGGCACGACCAGCGGCTGTTCCGGCGACCCGGCGTCCCGAGCGGCCGGCGGCCCTCCAACAGGGGGCTCCGGCGTGCCGAACGCGTCGGCCACCGCGCGGATGTGGGCGCCGAAGCCGAGCGGCGTGTCGTCGGCGATGTTGTACGCCTCGCCGGCTCGGCCGCCCTCGATCGCGGCGGCGACGGCCCGCGCCGCGTCGTCGGCGTGCACCCGGGACAGCGCTCGGCCCCGGTCGGCACGGAGTGCAGCGCCTCGCCGCTCACCATGGAGCGATGCTGCGGCCTGGGGGTCTCCTCGGCGTCGGGGTCGTACCCATCTGCTCTCGGAGTGCTCACACTCCGTGAAGAAGCTGCCCCTGCCGCGGACGAGGTTGATGGTGGCCATGGTTGTCGAATCCCGGGCGTCTTGCTGACCTTCTGCTGGCGCCGGATGGTCGATCAAGCCCCTGAGCTGGGAAGGAACGGCAGAACCGGCCGTGCCGTCAGGGGCGAGGGCCGCGCCGCGCACGCGAAACGCTCGGACGGGAATTCCCGGCCGAGCGTCTCGCGCGAATCCGCCGCGGTCCGGTCGGAACGGCCGTGCTCGCGGCAACGACCTCCGGGGACCGCCGGATTCAGGCCTTCTGGGGGCGGGGCAGCTTCATCGACGCGACGGCGCTCAACAGGGCGCCCGCGGCCACGAGCATCGCGGTGACGAACATGGCGTGGGCCGACGGGTGCGCCCCCTGGCCGTCGGCGGTGCTCAGGAACACGCTGCCGTAGGTCGCGATGCCGAGCACCTGGGCGATCTGCGCCGACGTGGTCATCACGCCACTGGCGTCCGACGCGTCGGCCGGGGTGACCCGGGCCAGCGAGACGGTCAGCAGCGGGCTCGTGATGTAGCCCATGCCGAGGCCGACCACGAGCTGCAGCAGCGGTAGGGCGACGCCGCCGTGCCCGCCCGAGCGGACGGCGAAGCCGATGCCGAAGTGGCCGACGGCCGTGACGGTGCACGCGATGACGATCATCCGGCGGTGCCACGCGGCCGGGACCTTCTGCCAGGTGAGGCTGCCCGTGGCGACGCCGAGCGCGAGCGGCGCGAAGGTCAGGCCGGTGCGGGTGGCGGACTCGCCGAGCCCCGACTGCATGTGCTGGGAGAAGGAGAACAGGAAGCCCGCGTAGCCGGCCATCGCGAGGAACATCGCGCTCGCCCCGGGCAGCAGGCCGGGCGTCTTCAGGACCCGGCCGGGGATCAGCGGCGCACCGCCACGGCGCGCGACCGAGCGCTCGACGAACGCGAAGGCGACGAACACGGGGACGGACAGGACCAGCGAGACCACCATCCAGGCCGGCCAGTGCTGTTCGTGGCCGAGCACCAGCGGGATGACCAGCAGCAGCAGTGCGGCGGTCAGCGTGATCAGCCCGGGGATGTCGAGGCCCTTGGGGTTCTCGGGGCGGCCCTTCGGCAGCACGCGCAGACCGGCGGCCACCAGGACCACCCCGACCGGCACGTTGATCAGGAACACCGGGCGCCAGCCCGTGCCGAACAGGTCGGCGCTGACCAGCAGTCCGCCGGCGACCTGGCCGACCACGACGCCGAGGCCGATGGTGGCCGCGTACAGGCTCAGCGCCCGGGCCCGGGCGGCGCCCTCGAACTTCAGCTGGATCAGGCTGTAGATCTGCGGCATCATCATCGCCGCGCCGACGCCCTGGACCACCCGGGCGCCGATCAGGGTGCCCTCGTCGGGCGCCAGGCCGCAGGCGAGCGAGGCCACGGTGAAGGTGACGAGTCCGGCCAGGAACACCGTCCGGAAGCCGTTGCGGGCGCCGAGCCGGGCACCGGTGACGAGCAGCGTGGCGTACGCGATCGTGTAGCCGGAGACGATCAGCTGGAGCGCGGACCCCGTGGTGCCGAGGTCGGTCCGGATCGTCGGGGTGGCGACGTTGACGATCGTCGAGTCGAGCAGGGCCATGAAGACCGCACCCAGCAGGACCACCAGCATCTGGTTGTTCCGGCGGGTCCGTGCGGCCGCGTCGGGGGTCGGGAGCACGGTCTCCGGACCTGCGGGGGGCGTGGGCCGGGCGGCGGACGCCGCCCGCTCCTGAGTCTTCTCGGTCATGGCAGCGATGATCCCGGTGGCCGCGTGGGGGGTACCAGATATCCAGTGATCCTGGAACCGGGAGTACCCGGCTACCGGGACCGGCCCGCCGTCCGGGAGAATCGTCCGGTGACCAGAGCGACCGACGGCCCCCCTCCGACCGGTGAGGCCCAGCGACGCGCGGAGCTGGGCGCGTTCCTGAGGCTCCGACGCGAGCGCACCAAGCCCGAGGACGTCGGGCTGTCGCCCGGTCTGCGGCGGCGCACGCCCGGCCTGCGGCGCGAGGAGGTTGCGGAGCTCTCCGGCATCGGTGCGGCCTGGTACACGTGGCTGGAGCAGGGCCGGCGGATCAACCCGAGCGTCCAGGTGCTCGACGCGATCGCGCGCACGCTGCGTCTCGACCGGGCCGAGCGCGGCCACCTCTACCGGCTCGCGGCGGTGCCGGCCGTGCCGCTGGACGCGTCGGCGCGGCTCGCCGACCCGGCCGAGAACCAGGCCATCCTGGACGCGCTGAACCCGCTGCCGGCCTGCATCGTGACGGCGCGTTACGACGTGCTCGCCTTCAACGACGCGTACGGGGCGCTCGATCCGGCGATCGTCCTGCTGCCGCCGGGGGAGCGCAACGTGCTGTGGCACCTGTTCACGGTCGAGCGGCGGCTCCAGCCGCTCGTGGAGTGGGAGAACGAGACGGCCGTCATGGTGGCCCAGTTGCGGGCCGAGTCCGGCCACCGGCTCAAGGACCCGCACTGGAGCGACTTCGTGCGGCGGCTCGGGGAGGCCAGCCCGCGCTTCGCCGAGATGTGGGCCAGGCACGAGGTCGCCGCGTCGAACACCCGGCGCAAGTCGTTCTGGAGCGTGGACGGCGAGCGGCTCAGCGTGGTGACCAACGCGTTCACGGCGGCCTCCGCGCCCGACACGAAGATGTGGATCCACACGCCCGGCGACCCGGAGACCAGGCGGCTGCTGGAGGACCTGGTCGCCCGGTACCGGGAGGCCGGCCCCGCCGCGCTGCTGGCCGGCGGCCGGCGCACCGGCCGCGGCGCGCCGGAGCCCGCGGGCGCACCGGACCCCGGGAGCGCGCCGGACCCCGGGGACCGGCCGGATCAGCCGGGCGCCGGCACCGGCCGGCGCCCGGGGAACGCGGACCCGGTCAGCCGCAGCAGCGGCGCCGACTTGACCGCCGTCTCCTCGAACTCGGCCTCCGGGTCCGACAGCGCGACGATCGCCCCGCCGACCCCGTAGCGCACGCGCCCCGGCGTGACCACCGCCGTGCGGATCGCGACGCTCAGATCGGCCGCGCCGGACAGCGAGAAGTAGCCGATGGCCCCGGAGTAGACGCCGCGCGGCCCGGCCTCCAGCCGGTCGATCACCTCCATGGTCCGCAGCTTGGGTGCGCCCGTCATCGAACCGGCGGGGAACGCGGCCCGGACGCAGTCCACGGCGGTGCGGTCCGGCCGCAGCCGCGCCCGCACCGTGCTCACCAGCTGGTGGACGGTCGCGTAAGTCTCGACGTCGAAGAGGCCCGCCACCTCGACCGAGCCGATCTCGGCGTGCCGCCCGAGGTCGTTGCGGACCAGGTCGACGATCATCAGGTTCTCCGCGCGGTCCTTCTCGTCCGCGCGCAGGTCCGCGACGATCGCGGCGTCCTCCTCGGGCGTCGCGCCGCGCGGCCGGGTGCCCTTGATCGGCTTGGACTCCGCGACGCCGTCCGCCCCCACGCGCAGGAAGCGCTCCGGCGAGGTGCTGAGCACCGCGAGCGGCCCGAAGCGGAGCAGCGCCGCGTACGGGGCGGGGCTGAAGCGGCGCAGCACGCGGTAGCCCTCCCAGGGGTCGAGGTCGCCGCCGGCCTCGGCGATGTTGGTCAGGCAGACCTCGTACGTCTCCCCGGCGGCGATCTCCTCCTGGCAGGAGGCGATCAGCCGCAGGTAGGCCTCGCGGTCGTGGCGCAGCCGGACGGCGGAGAGCGGGGCTGGCGGGACGGGCTCCGCGGCCGGGCGGCCGGCCACGGAGGCCAGGGCCCGCGCGGCGCCCCGCAGCCAGGACCTGGCGGGGTCCTCGTCCCCGTCCTGCGCCAGCGCCAGCAGGTGGGTGGTGCCGGTGAGGTGGTCCAGGACCACCGCGCGGTCGGCGAACACCATGGTGGCGTCGGCGTCCTCGGCCCGGTGGGCCGCCGCGGCACCGCACTGGGCCTTCAGCTCGTACCCGAGGTATCCCACCCAGCCGAGGGCGAACTCGAAGGGGAGGTCGGGCAGTTCGGTCCGGATGCCGCGTAGGTCCCGGTCGATCCAGTCGAGGAAGTCGCCGGTGACGCTCCGCGAGCCGGCCGCGGAGCGCACGGTGACGGTCCGGCTCCGCACGTCGCCCTCGGCGATCCGCGCGAGCGGGCCGGAGGCGTCCCCGAGGACGGAGAACCGGCCCGCGCCGGCGTCCGGGCGGCTGCTGTCCAGCCAGAACGCGTGGGCGGACGCGCCGAAGAGCCGTTGGAAGGCGACCTCGTCGACCCATTCGGTCCGGAGGCGCTCCGCGAGGACCCGGAGCCGTCGGGTGCCGCCCGGACCCGCCGCGCCCGCCGCGCCCGCCGCGCCCGCCGGCTCCGGCGGGGCCGGCGCGGGCGCGGGCGGGGCCGGGCGGACGGCCGAGCCCCGGGCCGCGTGCCATTCCCGGCTCAGCCGGGTGAAATTGGCGAGTAGTTCATGGCCGAACCGGGTGAGGACCGACTCGGGGTGGAACTGCAGCCCCCAGATCGGCCGGCGCCGGTGCCGGTGTCCCATCAGCACCCCGTCGGGCGTCCGGGCGACGGCCTCCATTTCGTCCGGCAGTTCGGACACGGTCAGCGAGTGGTAGCGCACCGCCTCGAACGGGGACGGGAGACCGTGGAACAGGCCGGTGCCGTCGTGCAGGACGGGCGAGGTGCGGCCGTGCCGCGCTTCCGGGGCCCGGGTGACGGTGCCGCCGTGCAGCAGCGCCGCGCCCTGGTGGCCGAGGCAGATGCCCAGCAGCGGCAGTTCGCCCCGCTCGACGATGTCGCGGCAGATCCCGAAGTCGGCCGCCCGGGCCGGATCGCCCGGACCGGGGGAGAGCACGACGTTGTCGAAGCCGGAGAGCCGGGACAGGTCCCAGGACGGGTCGTCATTGCGGATCACCACCGGCTCGGAACCGTTCACCCGGGCCAGGTAGTGGTAGAGGTTGAAGGTGAAGGAATCGTAATTGTCGACCAGTAGTGTTCTCATGGCCGCGGCGCGACGGATATCTCTAGGAGAACGTGCTCGACCAGGTCTTCCCCTTCGCGCACCCGGAGACTGCGGAGTTCCCGGAGTTCCCGGCCGTATTCGGCGGCGATCTCGTGGAGCCGGGCCGCGTTCCCGCGATTGCTGAAATGCAGCAGGATTCTCCCGCGTTCGGTCAGGAATGACGGTGCGTCGGCGAGGAATCTGCGGTGGTCCCGGTAGCCGGGGTCCACGTAGGCGCGTTCGTGGATCGTTTTGTGCCGGTACTCCGGCGGGGCGAGCACGAGATTCGAGTGCCAGTAGACGGTGTCGAACCGCTCGCCTGCCGGAACGTTCCCGAAGAGGTCGCTGTGCAGGACGGTCAGCCGGTCCGCCACGCCGTGCCGTTCGGCGTTCCGCGCCGTGTTCCGGACGGCCGGTTCGCTGATGTCCAGGGCCGTCACGCGGTCACAGCCCGCCAGTGCGGCGGACACGGCGATGATGCCGGTGCCGCAGCCGACCTCCAGGAACGAGCCGTGCCAGGGCGTTCCGGGCGTTCCGGGCGCTGCGGGCGTTCCCTGCGTCCCGTCCAGGCCGAGCAGTTCCAGGGCGATCCCGGACGACGCCGAAAAGGGCGGCGCGAACACCTCGTCCAACAGGTCCCATTCGCGCCCGGCCAGGGTGAAGGTATCGCGCCGGTCGGTGTGGAGCCGTGCGGCCCGGCTGCGGGCGAGTGAACGCCCGTAGTCCGTGAGCCTATTCATATGTCCCCCGTTGTCATGCGAGCGGGCACCGCTCCCGCGGCGCCCGCCTGGAATTGTTCCTCCCGCCGTCCGCTTCCGGGAAGGTGGCGGCGTAACAGCACCCCGTGTTCGGGGCGGTGTCCGGGGCACTACGGGCGTGTTAAATCGCAGGCCAGCGGCTTGACCCCCCTCTCGCGGGCCGCCTAGGCTCGGGTGTTGATGATCTTCACCGGCTGTGGAGGGGGAACCATGCCGTTGGATTCCGGGTTCGAGGACGCGCCTGCCCTGGCGATTCTCGAACTGCTCGCCGCGGAGGCGCCACTGGGCCGCTTCCACGAGTTGCTGTACCGCGCGGCGGATCCCGGCGGGGAGCGGCTGCCGCCGGGCCGGCGCGCGGAGCTCGAACGGGCCGTCCAGCTGGGGCTGAGGATCCACGCCTCGCTCGACCAGCGCCGGCAGCGGGAGGCGGCCACGGCCGCCCTGGTGGACATGATCCACGACATGACCGCCCCGTACGACCCGGACACCCTGCTGAGGGTCATCACCAGCCGGACCCGCCGGCTGCTGGGCTTCGACATGGCCTACATCAGCCTGCCGTTGCCCCGGGGCGGGTCGTACGTGCACTGCTCGGACGGCCAGACCACGACGCTCAACGTGGGCCTGGTGGTCGAGGAGCACCACGGCCTCGGCCAGATGGCGCAGGGGCAGGGCGGCGCGTTCTGGTCGCCGGACTACCTGAACGACGACCGGATCCCGCACAGCGAGAAGATCGACGAGGTGGTCCGCGCCGAGGGGCTGCGCGCGGTGATCGCGGTGCCGATCCAGGTGGGGACGGACTCCATCGGCGCCCTCTACGGCGCCGACCGCGTGGTGCGCCACTTCACGCCCGACGAGATCAGCCTGATGCGCTCCCTGGCGGACTTCGCGGCGGTCGCGCTGGAGCGGGCCAGGCTGCTGGACCGCACGCGGCTGGAGATCGCGGAGCTGGAGTCCGCGGGCGCCCGCGCGCGGGACACGATCGCGCGGACCCGGGAGCTGGCCGAGGCCCGGATCCGGCTGGCCGACCAGGTGCTGAACGGCTGTGACCTGCACGTCGTCGCGAGGACGGCCGCGGAGGCGCTGGGCGCCACGCTCGCGATCGGCGACGCGCACGGGCAGGTGCTCGCCTCCACCGGGGAGGTGCCCGGCCTCGCGGAGGTGCTGACCGGCCGGGCCGCCCTGGAGGCGCACGCGGCACGGGCCCCGGTGACGCCGGCGCAGGACCTCTGGGTGGCGCCGGTCGGTGCCGGTGTCGAGGACCTCGGGGTGGTGGTGGCCCGGGTCGCGAGACCGCTCGGCTCCGACGAGGAGGGCTTCCTCGCCTTCGTCGGGCGGGCGGTGGCGCTGCAGGTCGTGGGCCGGCGCAGCGTGCCCGTCGCGGCCGGGCCGGGCCGGGACGAGTTCTTCGACGTCCTGCTCGCGGCCCCCGTCCAGCCGTCGAGTCAGATCGCCTATCAGGCGGGCCAGTTCGGAATCGACCCGGAGGGGCCGCATGTCGTCGTGGTGGCCCGGCCGGAGGGCGGCGAGCACGGGAAGGCCGCGGTGTGGGCCGCGTCGTACGCGTACCGGCGGTCCGGGCTCAAGACGGCGCGCGACGGGTGCGTGGTGCTGCTGCTGCCCGGTACGGACGCCTCGGCCGCCGCCCGTTCGGTCTCCACGGAGCTCTCCCCGCTGCTGGGGCAGCCCGTCACCGTCGGGGCGGCCGGTCCGGCCACCGGGCTCGCGTCGGTCGCCCGGGTGCACCAGGAGGCGCTGCGCTGCCTGGACGCGCTGACCGCGCTGGACGGCGCGGGGAGCGCCGCGGCGATGGCCGACCTCGGCTTCCTGGGGCTGCTGCTCTCCGACGACCACGACGTCGAGGGGTTCGTCGCCTCGCTCCTCGGTCCGCTGCTGGAGCACGACGCCGAGCGGGCGACCAGCCTGATCGCCACCCTGGAGGCCTACTTCGCGTCCGGCGCCAGCCCCACCCGGGCGGCCGAGGACCTGCACGTCCACCCCAACACGGTGGCCCGCCGCCTGGACCGGATCACCGAACTCCTCGGCCCCGCCTGGCAGCAGCCCGGACGCACGCTCGAAGTCCAGCTCGCGCTGCGGCTGTTGAGGGCCAGGGAAGTGCTGTGGCGGCAGCGGGACACGGCGCTGGCACCGTAGCGGGGCGCCGTGCGGCGGCCGGGAGGCCGGAGCCTCGCGGCCGCCGCACGGGGCACCTCAGGCGGGGATCTTGGGGGCGTGCTCCGCGGTCTCGCGGTGGGCCGCCATCAGCACCTCCACCGCGTGCGCCGCGGACGCCAGCGTGCTGTGGCAGTGCCAGCCGCGCAGCGAACGTCCCTCGAAGTCCCGCAGCCCGGCCCGGTCCCCGAAGCCGGCCAGGTCGCGCCCGACCCGGTCGGCCAGCTTGGTCAGCCGCAGCAGCGTGGCCGCGGGCGCCCCGGCCAGGTTGCCGAGCCACAGCCCGGTGGGCCGGCGCCGCGGGTCGTCCCATTCGCCGACCAGGACGAGCCCGCTGTCGCGTCCGCCGGTCAGGCCCGGGTCCGCGCCCGGCAGGCCCACCTGTACGGCGGCCGCCGACGCCCGCCGCATGCCGGACGGCGCCGTCGGGTCGGGCCAGCCGACCAGCCGGCGCAGCCCCGCGGCGGAGTCGAGGATCCGTCGCGCCTCCTGCGGTCCGGGGCCGTGGCCGGGCAGGGCCGGGTCCTCGACGGTCAGCCGCTCGGTGGCGCCGACGCGGACGAGCGCGCGCACGCCGGCCCGGTCGAACCGCCGGAGCACGCCGACCGGGTCCTCGACCGGTACGTCGAGCACCACCGGACGCCGGGTGGCGTCGTGGAGCCGGGCGAAGTCCAGCGCCACGGCGCTGGCGCAGTCGTCGGGGGTCTCCCCGTGCTGCGGCTCCCCGATCCGCCGGGGCCGCGCGGGCAGGCCCCGGCCGGCGCCGTCCGCCGTCCGCCGGTCGGCGAACAGCAGCCGCCAGTTGACCGGGGCGCTGGCCCGCTCCGCGGCGGCCCACAGGCCGAACGCCCGCTGTCCGTGGAACTCCTGGTCCAGGTGGTGGTCGAAGCCCCGGCCCACGCCCACGGAGTGCCGTCCCGACTTCGGGATCGACAGTTGCCGCACCACCCAGGCCTGCGGCCGGACGGTGGGTTCGAGCCAGTCCGCGAGCGCCTCGCGCACCGGCATCCAGTCCCAGGTGGAGCTGCAGATGAAGTGGTGGAGGCTCTGGTCGAGCGCCGGGTCCCCGAGGCAGGCCGCGATGTTCCTGATCGACCTGCGGCCCTGCGCGGCCAGCAGTCCACGGAGGTACTGTTCCCCCTTGTGCCGTTGGTCCCTTCGCGGTAGCGACGCGAAGAGGGTGGTGCTCAGGTCCCTCAGGACGAACTCGCAGTCGGACACCGGCCGCACCGATCCCAGGTGGAACGGCGCGGTGCGTCGGTGTCGGACGGCTCTGATGTTGCCAGCAGCGTTCACAGAATCCCCCTCTATGCACTGCTCTTGCGGCTTGCTCAAGCCCCTCAAGCGTCGCCCGGGAGGGGTGCCGCAGGCCAGGTGCAGGGGCCACCCCGTCGCGCCGGGGGAAGGGTGTCCCGGCACTGCGCGCGACCGCCGGGCCGGGTGGCGGGCGGACCCGTCCACCGCCCGGCCCGGCGGTCGCGCGCAGGGGTGTGGCCGGACTACTCCTGCCCGAGCCCGAGCAGTGCCCGCGGGTCCAGGGCGGCCTGGTGGCGCGCGATCTTCCCGTCCACGACGTGGCTCCAGGCGGCGACCTGGACCGGGGGCGCGAAGCTGGTGTGCATCTCGAACCAGGTGACGACGTCCGGGCCGTCGCTGAAGACCTTCCGGATCACGATGTCGGTGAAGGAGCCCGGTGCCTTCTCGATCTTCTCCCGGAGGTCGTCGGCGCCGCTGGCGTTGCCGAACGGGCCGGTGAACTCGATGTCGTCGGCCAGTACCGAGCGCAGGGTGTCGTAGTCCTTGGCCTTCCAGGCCGCGTAGTACGTCGCGGTCACGTCCACGGGGTTGACGCTCATGTCGTCGCTTCCTCTCGTCCTTCGGCGTGGGTCCGCGCCGGCCGACGCCCGCACCGGCGGGGTCAGCGAGGCCCGGGCGTTGAGTTCGGCCGCGTCGTCGCCGGTGGCCCGGCCGTACGTCTTGGCGATGGCGGTGTAGACGCCCTCGGCGGGCGCGCCGGCGGTGTCGCCGGTGTCCTTCGGCTTCGACCGGTCCATCCGCCGGTTCGCGAGCACGACGGCGGTCGTGGCCTCGCGCCGTTCGTCCTCGTAGCCGCGCAGCGCGGCCACGGGGTCCTCGGTCGTCGCGAGCCGGTGGGCCAGGACGCGGGCGTCGACGACGGCCTGCGAGGCGCCGTTCGCGCCGACGGGGTACATCGGGTGCGCGGCGTCGCCCAGCAGCGTCACCCGTCCCTCTCCCCACCGGGGCAGCGGGTCGCGGTCGACCATCGGGTACTCCAGGACGCCGGTGCTGCCGCTCAGCAGCGCCGGCACGTCCAGCCAGCCGAGGTCCCAGTCGGCGAAGTGCGGGAGGAAGTCCTCCAGTCGGCCCGGCCGGTTCCACCGCGCGTCGCCGCCGAGCGGCTGCGGCTCGGCCGTCGAGACCATGCACACCCAGTTCGTCAGCACCCGGCCCGGCTCCCCGGCGGCCGGGCCGATCGGGTACGCGATCAGGCGGGCGCCGCGGCCGGCGTCGGCGTGGATCATCGTCCGGCCGGTGAGGAACGGCGCGGTCGGCGTCACCCCGCGCCACATCATGACCCCGGACCAGTGCAACGGCCCTTCGCCGGGGTGGAGCCCGGCCCGCACCGCGGAGTGCAGCCCGTCCGCCCCCACGAGCAGGTCGGCGGTGAGCAGGCCGGGCTCACCGGTCGTCCGGTCGGTGACCCTGACCCGTACGCCCTCCGGGGTCTGCTCGACGGCCTCGAACACCGTGCCGGTGCGGACCGCGTCGGCGCCCAGCCGCGCCCGGACCGCGTCGAGCAGCAGCAGCTGGAGCCCGCCGCGGTGGATGCTGTACTGCGGCCACCGGTAGCCCCGGGCGAGTCCGCGTTCCTCCCGGTGCTGGGCCTCGCCGTGTGCGTCGACCCAGACCATGTCGGCGGTGGCCACGCCGAGCGCGGCGAGCTCGTCGCCGAGCCCCAGTTCCGTCAACTCCCGCACCGCGTGCGGCTGCACGTTGATTCCCACGCCGAGCGGCCGGATCTCCCGGGTCCGTTCCAGCACGGTCGCGCGGATGCCCGCCGCGTGGAGGCTGAGCGCGGTGGTCAGGCCACCGATCCCGCCCCCGATGATGATCACGTCCATGTCCCGGCCGCTCTCCTTCTCGCGCCTTGCGTCAGCTCACGGCTGCAGCTTGGTGGTGGTCCAGCTCAGGTCGTCCCGGCGGTCGTAGCGCAGCCGGCGGTGCAGCCGGTCGGAACTGGCGGCCCAGAACTCGATCGCGGCGGGCGCCAGCAGGTAGCCGACGAAGCGCTCGGGCCGCGGCAGCGCGACGCCGGCGGCCTCCAGCCGCTCGGCCTCGGCGCGCAGCGCGGCCACGTCGGTCAGCGGGTCGCTCTGGTGGGCGGCCGTGGACATCGCGTGCATCGGCACCGGCCGGGCCGACCACATCGCGTCGGACTCGGCGTCGTCGAGCCGTTCGACCGGTCCGGAGACGGACACCTGCTGCGCGGTCTCCCGCCAGTACAGCAGGCCCGACGCCCAACCGGTCTCGGCGATCTCCCGGCCCTTCTGGCTGCTGGTGTGGCTGAGGAATACCAGGCCCCTCTCGGTCACCCGGCTGATCGCGATGATCCGGGTGGAGGGGCGGCCCTTGGCGTCGGCGGTGGCCAGGGCGAGCGCCCGGGGCTCCCGGACGCCGCGCTCGGCGGCCCGGGCCAGCCAGGACTGCAGCAGCCCGATCGGCTCGGCCGGCGGGGCGTCGTACTCGGGGAAGGGGAGGTCGGTCTCCCCGCTGAGCGACTCGAACCTGCTGGAGTTGCCGGTCGGGGTCTGGTTGGCGGTGGTGCTCACCGGAGTCTCCTAGACGTAGATGGTGCCGCGGGCGACGACGGCGCCGTGGCCGCCGACGTGGACGACGCGGGGCAGGTCGCCGTCGCCCTCGGCGTGCGCGAGCATGAGCGAGGGGCGGCCCATCTCGACCCCCTGGAGGATCTCCAGCTCCTGCCCGTACGCGGCGAGCCCGAACCGGGCCAGGTGGATGGCGAGCGGGCCGGCCGCCGAGCCGGTCGCCGCGTCCTCGACCACGCCGTAGGCGGGGGAGAACATCCGGGTGCGCCACGCGGTGCCCGAGCCGGCGAAGCAGTTGGCGGCCATGTCGGGGAAGCGCGTGAGCGCGCGGTGGTCGGGGCGCAGCGCCGAGAGCGCCTCGACGCTCTCCAGGCCGACGAACACGTGGCGCGGGCCGTTGCGGTAGGCCACCACCGGGGTGAGCGGATCCGTCACGCCGAGCGCCGCGAGCAGCTCCTCCGCGTGCTCGTACGGCTCCCAGGTGGGGATCGGCTGCCGCATCCGGGAGGAGCTGGAGTCCTCCCCGTGGTCGAGTTCGAAGGGGATGACGCCCATGGCGGTCTCCAGCCGCAGCCGGTCGGCCTTCCACGTCCGGCCGAGGGCGACCGAGGTGCCCAGCATGGGGTGCCCGGCGAACGGGAGTTCGTTGACCGGGGTGAAGATCCGGATGCGCGCGTCGCCGCCCTGCTCGGCCGGGAGCACGAAGGTGCACTCGGAGAGGTTCATCTCCTTCGCGATCTGCTGCATCCGCTCGGCCGGCAGGTCCTCGGCGTCGAAGAAGACGGCGACCGGGTTGCCCTCCAGCGGTTTGCGGGAGAAGGCGTCCACAACGATGTAGTCGTGCAAGGGGTCTCCTGGAGAGGTGGTGCAGTGGATCCCTGACGGATCCCTGACGGATCGCCGCCGGCCCGCCGACGGATCGTCGACGGATCCGGTCAGGGGGCCAGGGCGGTGCCGAGGCCGTGCAGCACCGGCAGGGAGTGCAGGCCCTCGGCGACGGCCTCGACGTCGAAGCGCATCCGGTGGGTGGGCGGGGCGCCGATCAGCTCGGCCGCGCGGTTCGGCGGCAGCGGCCGGTCCGCGGGGCGGTCCGTCTCCCAGACCATGACCGCGCCCCAGCGGTTGTTCTCCCGGTCGGCGATCCAGAACTTCAGGCGCAGTCCGGGCACGTCGGCCCACGGCGCCACGGCGCCGTCCCGCAGGTGCTCGGCGAGCGACTCGATGGTCTGCGGGGAGCCGTCCAGCTCCCACCAGGCGATGTCGGCCTTCACGGGTCCGTCTCCTCCGGTGCCGTCGGCCGGTTCAGGTGGGGATCCCCTCGCGCCGGACGGCCGGCACCGGGATCCCGAGCGCGCGCAGCTGCTGGTTCGGGTTCATGAACTCCCGCTCCCGCTTGATCTTCCCGTTCTCGAACTCGAACGAGTGGATGAAGTGGTTGCGGTAGTGACCCTCCGGATAGCCGGGGAACAGGATCTTCCCCTCGCCGTCGCACTCCACCCAGAAGCGGTTCGGATCCTGCGTCTCGAAGATCTCGACGTTGGTCCACACCCAGTCCGGGAAGCACTGCAGCGACCACACCGCGTGCTCGCCCAGCCGGTCCCGGCCGTGGGTGACGATCGGCTCGCCGGTGTCGGTGGTCCACAGCCCGCCGCAGCCGTCCTCGGTGAACAGCAGGTGCCGCTTGAGGCGGTCCTCGCCCCGGGTGTTCATGTACTGCTCGACGATCGACCGGTTGTGCCGGCGGATCTCGTCGTCGTTCTGGAATGCCGGCGGCTGCTCGGCCTCGGACATCGGTGACCTCCACGGGGATCGGGGAATTCCGGCGGCCGTTCGGGGCCGCCGCACTGGACTCTGTTCGGGCGGTGGCCCGTTCGCAACGCCGGCCGCGGGACTCCGTCAAGTCGGGGCGAAGTCCGGTGCCATTTGACGGAGTCCGGGGCCGCGGCTTCTGGTCGGGCCGTTCCCTCCCGGAGAGTCGGTGCGCAGCCGCTCCGGAGATGCCGAACGGGCGGTTTCCCCTCTCCTTGGAGGCACCAGGTGCCCAGTGTCGACGAATTCCTCCGCTCGTTGCCCGCGGTCCAGCAGCCGGACTGGGCCGGTCACCCCGAACTCGGCCCGGTCAGGGGCGAACTCGCCTCGCTGCCACCGCTCGTCGCCGTCGAGGACACCGACGCGCTCCGCATGCTGCTCGCCGAGGCGGCGGTCGGCCGAATACAGATCATCCAGTCCGGCGACTGCGCCGAGGACTGGGCCGAGACCACGCCGGGCGACGTGGCCCGCAAGGCGGGCCTGCTGGAGGTGCTGGCGGGCGTCATGCGGATGACCTCGCACAAGCCGGTCCTGCGGGTGGGCCGGCTGGCCGGCCAGTACGCCAAGCCGCGCTCGAAGCCGACCGAGACCGTCGGCGACGTCGAACTCCCGGTCTACCGGGGCCACATGGTCAACTCGCCGGAGCCCGACGCCGAACTGCGGCGGCCGGACCCGACGCGAATGCTGACTGGCTATCAGTCCGCCCGTGAGATCGTCGGGTTGCTGGGCTGGGGCGGCCGGGGACGGAGCGCCCGGCCGGACACCCCGGCGTGGACCAGTCACGAGGCGCTGCTGCTCGACTACGAGCTCCCCATGCTGCGCACCCAGCCGGACGGCCGGCTGCTCCTCGGCTCCACCCACTGGCCGTGGATCGGCGAGCGCACCCGGCAGGTGGACGGCGCGCACGTCGCGATGCTCGCGGCCGTGGCGAACCCGGTCGCGTGCAAGGTCGGCCCGACCATGACCGCCGACGAGCTGCTGGCGCTGTGCGCGAAGCTCGACCCGCAGCGGACCCCGGGCCGCCTCACGCTGATCGCCCGGATGGGAGCGGACACGGTGGGCGAGCGGCTCCCCGACCTGGTCAGGGCCGTCCGCCTGGCCGGCCACCCGGTCGTCTGGCTGACCGACCCGATGCACGGCAACACCGTCAGCGGCCCCGGGGGGCTCAAGACCCGGCTGGTGACGACGGTCGTCAAGGAGGTCGTGGACTTCCACCGGGCCGTCACGTGCGCGGGCGGCACGGCGGGCGGGATCCACCTGGAGACGACGCCGGACGAGGTCACCGAGTGCGTCGCGGACCGGGACCGGCTCCACGAGGTCGGCGGCAAGTACACGAGCTTCTGCGATCCGCGGCTGAACCCGCGCCAGGCCGTCTCGGTCGTGTCCGCCTGGCTCGGCTGACGCCCGGCCACCTCCCCCAAGCCCCGAAGCGGCCGCCCCTCAACGGCAGGCCGCCCACCGAAAGGACGACCATGGCGGGCCTTCCGTCCATCGACCCCTATCCGATGCCCTCCGAGAACGACCTGCCGGCCAACACCGCGCGCTGGACGGTCGATCCCGACCGGGCGGTCCTCTTGATCCACGACATGCAGCGCTACTTCCTGCGGCCGTTCCCGGCCGACGAGTCTCCCGGGCGGCCACTGGTGCAGAACACCGCGCTGCTGCGCGAGGAGTTCGCGGCGCTCGGCGCCCAGGTCGCCTACACGGCGCAGCCCGGCGGCATGACCGCCGAACAGCGCGGCCTCCTCAAGGACTTCTGGGGGCCCGGCATGGAGGTGTCGCCGGAGGACCGGCAGGTCGTCGAGCCGCTCGGACCGGGCCCGTCCGACTGGGTGTTCACCAAATGGCGCTACAGCGCGTTCCACAAGTCGGACCTGCTGGAGCGGATGCGCGCCCACGGCCGGGACCAGCTCGTCGTCTGCGGCGTGTACGCCCACGTCGGAGTGCTGATGACGGCGGTGGAGGCCTTCACCAACGACATCCAGGCGTTCCTGGTCGCCGACGCGGTGGCCGACTTCTCGCAGGCCTACCACCGGCTGGCGCTCACCTACGCGGCCGAGCGCTGCGCGGTGGTCACCTCCACCAAGTCCCTGCTCGCCGGGCTCGCCCCGTTCGCGGAGGCCGGCCGGTGAACCAGTCGCAACACCGAGAGGAGAGCCCGATGGGGGCGGACCTGCTGGACCGGGTGCTCACCGAGCTCCCCGGCGCCTACGCCCTGCTGTACCGACCCGAGGCGGCCGGGCAGGACGTGATCGAAGTCCTGCTCGGCGAGGCCTCCGCCGTGGACACCCTCGCCGCGATCCCCGTGCCGGACGCGCCGGCGTCCGGCCCGGGGGCCGCCGCGCACGGGGGCGCCCGGCACGAGGTGCTGGCCGTCGTCCCGTACCGGCAGATCACCGAGCGCGGCTACGCCGGCGTCGACGACGGCGCGCCGCTGATCACGCTCACGGTCGCCGAGCAGGCCGCCCTGCCGCTCGCCCAGGCGCTGCGCCGGCTGCCGAACGAGCCGATCACGCTGTCCGGCGGGCGGTTCGACGTGGACGACGAGACGTACGCGGCCACCGTGCGCCGGGTCATCGACCGGGAGATCGGCAACGGCGAGGGCGCGAACTTCGTCATCAAGCGCTCGTTCGTCGCCGAGATCACCGACTACACGCCGCGCAGCGCCCTGTCGTTCTTCCGGCGGCTGGTGGAGCGGGAGTCCGGCGCGTACTGGACCTTCCTGGTCCGGGCGGGCGACCGCACCTTCGTCGGCGCCAGTCCGGAGCGGCACGTCAGCCTGCGCGACGGCACCGCCGTGATGAACCCGATCAGCGGCACCTACCGGTACCCGGCGGCCGGCCCCGACCTGGCGGGCGTCATGGCCTTCCTCGCCGACCGCAAGGAGGCCGACGAGCTCTACATGGTGGTGGACGAAGAGCTGAAGATGATGGCCCGGATCTGCGAGCGGGGCGGCCGCGTCGTCGGCCCCTACCTCAAGGAGATGGCCCGGCTCGCGCACACCGAGTACTTCATCGAGGGCCGGACCTCCCACGACGTCCGGGACATCCTGCGCGAGACGATGTTCGCCCCGACCGTCACCGGCAGCCCGCTGGAGAGCGCCTGCAAGGTGATCAGCAGGTACGAGCCCGAAGGACGGGGCTACTACAGCGGCGTGATGGCGCTGATCGGCCGTGACGAGGACGGCGGCCGCACCATGGACTCGGCCATCCTGATCCGCACCGCCGACATCGACCGCGGCGGCCTGGTGCGGATCGGGGTCGGCGCGACCCTGGTGCGGCACTCCGACCCGCAGAGCGAGGTCGCCGAGACCCGTGCCAAGGCGGCCGGGCTGCTGGCCGCGCTCGAAGCCGGGGGCACCGGCCGGTTCGCCGAGCACCCCCGGGTCCGCGAGGCGCTGGAGCAGCGCAACGCCGGTATCGCCGACTTCTGGTTGCGGGAGGGCGCGGGCCGGGCGGACGCTGCCGGCGGGGCGGGCGGCGCGGGCGGCGTGGCGGAACTGATCGGCCGCCGGGTGCTGATCGTGGACGCGGAGGACACGTTCACGTCGATGATCGGCCACCAACTCGGCGCCATGGGCCTCGAGGTGACGGTTCGTCGGTTCGACGAGCCGTACGACACCGACGACCACGACCTGGTCGTGATGGGCCCGGGCCCCGGCGACCCGCGGGACACCGGCCACCCCAAGATCGCCCACCTGCGGGCCGCGGTCTCCCGGCTCCTGCGGGAGCAGCGGCCGTTCCTCGCGGTCTGCCTCAGCCACCAGGTGCTGTCCACGCTGCTCGGCCTCGAACTGGCCCGGCGGGACGTGCCCAACCAGGGCGTCCAGAAGGAGATCGACCTGTTCGGCGCGCCCGAGCGGGTCGGCTTCTACAACACGTTCGCCGCCCGCAGCGACGACGACAAGATCACGCACCCCGAGTTCGGCGTCGTCGAGCTCAGCCGGGACGCCGCCACCGGCGAGGTGCACGCCCTGCGGGGCCGCGGCTTCGCGTCCATGCAGTTCCACGCCGAGTCGGTGCTCACCCGCGACGGCGTGCGCATCGTCGCCGGCCTGCTGACCGAAGTGGTGCGCTCGTGCGACCGCTGACCGGAACGGCCCGGGAGGTCCACCGGTGACGGCCGCCGCCCCGCCGCTCGCCGCCCGGATCCCGGGCTCCAAGAGCATCACCAACCGGGCCCTGCTGCTCGCCGCGGCCGCGACCGGCACCAGCCGGCTGCGGGCACCGCTGACCAGCGACGACACGCTCGCCTTCCGGACGGCGCTGACCGACCTGGGCGTGCCCGTCGAAACCGGCCCGCAGGACGGCCAGTGGCGGGTCACCGGGATCGGCGGCGGCCCGTCCGGCGGGGCCACGATCCGGTGCGCCGACGCCGGGACCGCCGCCCGCTTCCTGCCCCCGTTCGCCGCGACCGGCCGGGGCCGCTACCTCTTCGACGGCTCCGACCAGCTGCGCGCCCGCCCGCTGCGCCCCCTCGCCGACGCCCTGACCCGGCTCGGCGCGCGCGTCAGCGCCGGCGGGAGCGGCGGACTGCCGCTGCGGGTGGACGCCGACGGGCTGCGCGGTGGCGAACTCACCGTGGACGGCCGGCACAGCAGCCAGTTCCTCAGCGGCCTGCTGATGGCGGCGCCGCTGCTGCGCACTCCGCTGACGGTGACCGTGCGCGACCTGGTCAGCCGGCCGTACGTCGACATGACCATCGCACTGATGCGCCGCTTCGGCGCCTCGGTGACCGAGGTGGACCCCGGCGTCATCGGGATCGGCACCGGCGGATACACGGCCACCGACCTGGCCGTCGAACCGGACGCCTCGACGGCCTCCTACGTCTTCGCGGCCGCGGCGGTCACCGGGCGCGCGGTCACCGTCCCGGGCCTGGGCCGGGACAGCCTGCAGGGCGACCTCGGCTTCGTCGAGGTGCTGCGCACCGCGGGCGCCCGGGTCGAGGTCGGCCCGGACGCGACGACGGTCACCGGGACGGGGCGGCTGCGCGGCGGCTTCGAGGTCGACATGGGCGGGATCTCGGACACGTTCATGACGCTCGCCGCGATCGCCCCGCTGGCCGACGCGCCGATCACCATCCGCGGCATCGCCCACGCGCGCCTCAAGGAGTCGGACCGCATCGAGGCGGTCGCCGGGAACCTGGCCGCCTGCGGCGTCGCGGTCGAGACGCGCCAGGACCGGATCACCGTGCACCCCGGGGGCGTCCGGCCGACCCGGATCAGGTGCCACCGCGACCACCGGATCGCGATGGCGTTCTCCGTCCTCGGCCTGCGCGCGCCCGGTCTCGAACTCGACGACCCCGCGTGCGTGACCAAGACGTTCCCCGGCTTCCACGCCGAACTGCGCCGGCTGTTCCCGGCCCGCTGATGAAGGAGCTCCGTTGGGTACGTTGCGCTGGCTGACGGCGGGGGAGTCGCACGGTCCCGCACTGGTCGCGACGCTGGAGGGCCTGCCCGCTGGTGTACCGGTCACCACCGCCGTGGTGGCCGACGCGCTGGCGCGCCGCCGGCTCGGTTACGGTCGCGGCGCGCGGATGAAGTTCGAGCAGGACGAGGTGACGTTCCTCGGCGGTGTCCGGCACGGTCTGACGATGGGCAGCCCGGTGGCGGTCATGGTGGGCAACACGGAGTGGCCGAAGTGGGAGCAGGTCATGTCGGCCGACCCGGTCGACCCCGAGGTTCTCGCCGGCCTGGCCCGTAACGAGGCGCTGACCCGTCCCCGTCCGGGTCACGCGGATCTGGCGGGGATGCAGAAGTACTCGATCGAGGAGGCCCGCCCGATCCTGGAGCGCGCGAGCGCCCGTGAGACGGCGGCCCGGGTCGCGCTGGGCGCCGTCGCCCGTGCGTACCTGAAGGAGACCTGCGGGATCGAGATCGTC
>NZ_JAQYXB010000450.1:0-480 GCF_036322405.1 Streptomyces sp. SP17BM10
CTGGTCCCCAGGGACATGCAGGGGCGCGTCATCCTCGGCCCCCGTCTCTCCGAACTCTCCGCCGCGGCGGGCGAGGACCGGCTGCTCTCCACCGAGCGCCCGGTCCTGTCCCACCTGCGCGACGTCACGGGCGAGAGCGCACAGCTCTACCGCCGCCAGGGCGAGATGCGGATCTGCGTAGCCGCCGCCGAGCGGCGCTCCGGCCTGCGGGACACCGTCCCGGTCGGCTGCACCCTGCCGATGAAGGCCGGCTCGGCCGCCCAGGTCCTGCTGGCCTGGGAGGAGCCCGAGCGGCTCCACCGCGGCCTCCAGGGCGCCCGCTTCACCGCCACCGCGCTGTGCGGCGTCCGGCGCCGCGGCTGGGCCCAGTCGATCGGCGAGCGGGAGCCGGGCGTCGCGTCCGTCTCCGCGCCCGTCCGCGGCCCTTCCAACCGCGTCGTGGCCGCCGTCTCCGTCTCCGGTCCGATCGAGCGCCTGACC
>NZ_JAQYXB010000451.1:0-77186 GCF_036322405.1 Streptomyces sp. SP17BM10
GAACGCTTCGAACAACCCCGCCGTGAACGCCTCCAGGTCCTCCCGGACCTCGGCCATCTCCCCAGGTGTCACACACCAACAACGCGCCACCTACTCCCCAGGACACGCCACCACGGCACCGACCTGACCAAGCCCTACTAGAGCACGACGGGCAGCGCCTCCAGCCCGTGGACGAGCCGCGAGTGTCGCCACCGCAGGTGATCGGCCGGCTCGGCGAGGCGCAGGCCGGGGAAGCGGGCCAACAGCACGCGCAGCGCGGTCGCCACCTCGGCCTGCGCGAGGGGCGCGCCGAGGCAGCGGTGGATGCCGTGGCCGAAGGCCAGGTGCGCGCGGGCGTCCGGCCGGTCCAGGTCGAGCCGGTCCGCGTCCGCGAAGCGGGCCGGGTCGCGGTTGGCGGCGCCCGGACTGACGAACACCGGGCTGCCCGCCGGGACTTCGGTGCCCCCGATCCGGACCGGCTCGGGGGCCCAGCGCCAGGTGGCGACGGTGACCGCCGAGTCGTAGCGCAGGAGTTCGTCGACGGCGCCCTCGATCCGGCCCGGGTCCGCGCGCAGCAGCTCCAGCTGGTCGGGGTGCCTGAGCAGGGCCAGGACGGCGTTGCCGATCGCGGCGGTGGTCGTCTCGTGCCCGGCGACCAGGAGCAGCACCGCCAGCGAGACCAACTCCTGTTCGGTCAGCCGGTCGCCGTCACCATCGCCGTCCTCGCCACGGTCGCCGTCACGGGCGGCGACCAGCGCGGAGAGCAGGGCGTCGTCCGGGGAGCGGCGCTTGGCCGCGACGAGCCCGGTCATGTAGTCGGCGAGCGCGTGGGACGCGGCGTCGGTGCGCTCGTGGTCGCCGGCGGCGAACAGGTCCGTCGACCACGCGTGGACGGCGTCCCGGTCGTCGGCCGGGACACCGAGGAGCTGGCAGATCACCGTGACGGGCAACGGGATCGCGAGGCCCGCGACGAGGTCCACCGTCTCCCCGGGCCGCCACGGGTCGAGCAGGGCGTCGGCGACGCCGCGGACGTACGGGCGCAGCCGGGCGACGGCGCCGGGGGTGAACGCCTTCGTGACCAGCCGCCGCAAGCGGGTGTGGTCCGGTGGGTCCGTGGCCAGCATGTTCCGCGAGACGGCGGGGTGGACGTCGCGCCCGGTCGCCTTGCCGGCGAAGAAGCGCGCGGTGTCCTTCGACAGCCCGGGATCGGCCAGTGCCTGCCGCGCCTCGGCGTACCCCGTCACCACGTAACCGCCTCTGGGCCCGGCGCCCGGGAGCTTCTGTACGGCCGCTCCGCCGCGCAGCGCCGCGTACGTCGCGTACGGGTCCCGGAAGAACGAGGGGTCCTGGAGGGGTGTGCTCATGGTCGTCCGTTCGCGGTCTCGGGAACCAAGGGACGCTGTCGGGCCGGGTCGGGACGTCGCAGCGTGGGACCGAGCGTAGCCACCCGGGCCTCCGGTCGCTCACCGCGCCCGCGGGCCACGGCGCTTGACCCCGTGTGGACGCCGGGCGGGCGGACACCCCCCCCAGGCGGCGCCGGCGCGCGGACCGGCAGCGGACGGGGTTGTCGCAGCACTGCCGCATCATGTGGACGCGCTGCCCCGGGCCGGGCCGGCGGGACAGCCCTCCGGCCGCCGAACCCGCCGTCGGGACGGCGGCGATGAAGACGATCACCCCGGCGAGCAGCCCGATCAGCGCCGAATCGCGGACGGAGGCCGGGATGATCCGGGGGTGTCCTTGCCCGTGCGCCGGTACGTCGTCGTTCCGGGGCCGGTTTGCGGCGCGTGCGGACGCTCCTTCCGTTGCATCTCCCGACCGGGTCATGCCGAGCGTATCGACCGGCACGCGGAGGGACCGCGGGGAGGGCCCGAGCGTTCGCCTCGGTGCGGTCGGCGTCGCCAGGACCTTCAGGGGGAACTCACCGGGGGGAGCCGACAGCCGTACCGGCGACGAACCGGACGATGCCGCATCCTGACCGAACCCGGCCACGCCCGGCCGCACCACCGAGTCGAGAGGGAGACGCCGTTGCGCATCACCGATGCCCGCACGGGCCGCCACAGCGAGATCCGCCCCCGCCGGACCGGACTCCTGCGCGTGACCGTCGACGTGGGGGAGCCGGGCCGGCCGTTCCGCCTCGGCGACCTCCGCGCCCTGTTGGCCGGTGACGTCCTGGCGCGCACCTGCGAGACGCACGGCCTCCAGGTGCTCACCGAACTGGCCGTCCCGGACGCTCCCGATGCCCCCGACGGCCCGGACGAGCAACTGCGGGCGCTCCGCACCGCGGCCGACCGACTCGGCATCCACCCGCCCGCGCACCTGCACACGCACGCGGACACGCAGGACCGCCCGGTGGCCGACCTGACCGTCACCAGCCGCCCCGACGCCCACCCCGAACCGTCGGCCCCCGTGCTCCTGCGCACCGGCCCGGTGGCCGACGACCTTCCCGCCCCGGCCCTCGCCCCCGAGGACGACCCCCTCGCGCTGCGCCTCGCCCTCCTCGAACACGCCGTCACCGCCCCGGTCCGACTCACCACCGGCACCCTCGCGGACGCCGCCGAGAAGCTGACCCGCTGGCGCGCGCTCGTCGCCGACCTCGCCTCCATGCCGTCCGGCGCGCCGGAGGCCGACCTGGTCCAGGCGAGCTTCGACGGCCTCGACGAGGACCTCGACGCCCGGGTCGCGCTGCGCGCGCTCGACGCCCTGGAGGCCCGCACCGACCTGTCGCCCGGCACGCGCTTCGAGACGTTCGTGCGCCTGGACCAGATCCTCGCCCTCGAACTCGGCCGCGACATCGGCCGGGGGCCGCGCTGAGTCGGCCGTCCGGACTGAGTTTGTCGGGTCATAGGAGGGTCTGGCTCAACTTCTGTGGAGCCGTCACCGAGTGTTGCAAACCGGTGGGGTGAACGCCGTGTGGCTCAGGCCGGCTGGGGGAAGCCCGTGCCCGCCGTCCGGTGCTGATCGTCAGCTCTGCAGAAGGCTCGCGGCTGGGCGAGATCAGCGCCGAGGATTGGGGCACGGGCCCGTGTTGGGAGGATGGGGGCCATGGACGTGTTCGATGACCTGGACGACGCTGCACTCGCTGACCAGTGCGCTGCCATGACGCCTGTCCAACGCCGCCACGCCGCCACGCTGGCGCTCTGGCGGCTTCATGCTCCGCTGCTGATGCTCGCGATCGACCCCGATTGGGGGCTTCACCGCACGGTACTGGAGCGGGTGTTCCGCGCGATGGTCCCTGCCCCGGGTGAAGAGGAGCCCTACCACGCATACCCGGAAGCCGTTGCCGAGATGCTCAGCGCCCCGTTCTTCGCCGATCCGCAGGAAGGGGAGCCGGACGGCGGCGTCGCCACGGTCCAGGTTCACCTCCTGGTGGAGCTGATGGAGTGGAAGCCTTGGGAGGAGTTGGACGCGGAAAAGACGGAACGAATCATCCACCTCCCCCGCGAGGTATCCAGTTGGCTGGACAGCGGCACACAGTCAATGCTGTGGGACCATCCGGCTCGCCGCGCCCACGAGGCGTTCCTGGCGGCGTGGCCTGATCAGGGGCGTGGACCCGAACTCGGTTACCACAGCGTCCGCAACCTCACCGTCGAGGGAGCCTGCCACGAGATCGTGCTGGCACTGCCCCCGTCGGCGGACCTCTGGGACACTGCGGCTGGCCGCGAGGCGCTCGCGCTGTGCGAGGCCTTCAGCGTCGAGCTGGTCTCGACCCTTGCCTGGCAGCACAACTTGGGCCATTAGCTGGGTGATTTTGTCGGGTCATATGAGGGTCTGGCCCCGATTACGGGGATTCACGGAGCGTCAGGCCAAAAGAACTCGCTTGCGTAGGAGCGGGAAGCTGGCGCGTCCGAACATTTGTCGTTTCAGCATCTTGATCCTGTTCACGGCGCCCTCGACGTGGCCGGAGTTCCAGTGCGTGGTCAGTCCGGCGTGGACGGCGGCGTAGTCGCTGTTCAGGCCGTTCGCGAAGGTGCTGATCCCGGGCAGGCCCGCTGCTTTGGCTTCGGTGATCCACTCGGGCAGGCGGTCCCCGTCGAGGAGGGTGAGCATCTCGGCGAACGTGGTGACCAGGTGGGCGGTGGTGTCCAGTTCGGGGCAGTGGGCCAGGAGGGCCTTGCGCCGGAGGGCATCGTCGGCGGTGAGGCCGTCGGGATGGCGGGTGAGCCAGTCGGTGGCCTCGCGGACCGTGGGCGGGCGCGGTGGCGGCGGGCCGTCCGGGAGCAATTCGCGCTGCTTCCACTCGGCGAGCTGGGTGTATCCGCCGCGGTAACCCCGGGCGGTGATCTCGCCGAGCAGCGCCATGCCGCTGATTCTGCCGCTGGTTTCCTCCCAGCGCCGCAGCATGTAGGGCTTGTAGGGGTCGAGCTTGACGGTGCGCGGGGCCTGCGGGCCCTTCATCATGTCCTGCCACCGCACGGCCTGCGCGTAGCGGCGCACGGTGTTGCGGCTCCAGCCCAGGTGCTTCGCGACGGCGCGTTGACTCATGCCGCCCGCCAGGAGCCCATGGGCGAGGGCGTAGTTGGCACGCCGACGTTCGGCGACGCGTCCGGCCGGGTCCGCTGCACCCGCGTCGGCGCTCCCGGCCTCCGCCGGCAGCGGGGTCTCCCACTGGGGTTCGGGCTCCGGTTCGGACTCGGGAACGCGCAGGCAGGCGCGGTGATCGGTGACGACGCGCTCCACGGCACGGACCAGATTCGCCCACAGGTGATAGCGGTCTGCCACTTGCCGGGCCTGCGGCGCCGCACGGTCGGCCGCCTCCGCGTAGGCGCTGGCGCGGTCCCGGGCGATCACCTCGATCTGCGGGTGCCCGGCGAGCCACGGGGCGAGCGTGGCCGCGTCCCGCTCTGGTAGCAGGTCCAGAACCTCGTGGGTGACCGCATTCGTAATCACCGTCCCGTACGTGTGGCCCTTGCGCAGGGCGAAGTCGTCGACCCCGACCGCCACCGGGGCCCCGACGGCCGGATCGGGCAGCTCCATCACCCGCCGCAGCAGCGTGCTCCGGCTGGCCCGGATACCCAGCAGAGCAGCCATCCGCGCACCGGCCCGCCCGGCCAGCGCCAGACCCAGCCCGGCGACCGACGAACGCTGCCGCTCGGTGACCTGCCCGTGGCGACGCGTCAGCCCGTCGACCTGTTCGACGAACGTTCGCCGCCGGCACACCGGGTCCGGGCAGGCGAAGCGGCGTACACGCAGGGCAACGGTCACGGGCTGCCCGCAGCTGGGCAGATCCGACGGATAGCGCAGGTAGGAGCCGTGGGCCCGCTCCGACCACGCCCCGCAGTCGGGGCAGGACGCCCCCGGAGCAGCCACGCGGGCGGCGATCCGCACCACCGCACCGGACGCTTCGACACCGGCGACCTCCACCTGGGGCAGCGACGGGAACAGCAACTCACCGAACCACGACCACGATTGCGACACAGCCGCCGACTGTCAGCCGCCAGGGTGACCAGACCGGCCAGTTCCGGACGATCTCCAGACCCCACCAACACCCAGGATCCGTCACCCAGCGTCACCAGTCACAGAACCTGAGCCAGACCCGTTGATGAGAGCCACTGTTCCGGGGTGAACCGGAGCCACGTCTAGGCCGTTCGTGGTGGCGACGTACTCGACCGGGGTGGGTGTTCGTCGGCGAGTTCGGGAGCCACTGATCATGTGAGCCGGTGAGCGTGGGTGGAGTGTCCGTAGGGGTCGGGGGCGGGGCGTCGGTAGCTTGTGATCGCGGGCCCGGGTCGCCTCCCTGACAAGCCGCGGCAAGAGCTGGTGGCGGATCGGTACGGGCGCCGGCCGCGTGCTGGTGGGCCCGGACGATGGTGGAGTCGACGGAGACGTCCCAGTCGATGTCCCCGGCCGCGTCCGCCTCCGCCTGGACCCGCTGGAGCAGACGCTCCCAGGTCCCGTCGGCCGACCACAGCCGATGGCGCTCATAGACCGTCTTCCATGGGCCGAACCGCTCGGGCAGGTCACGCCAGTGAACACCGGTCCGCACTCGGTGCAGAATCCCGTCGACCACCTGCCGGTGGTGCCGCCATCGGCCACAACGCCTGTTGCTGACCGGCAGGAACGGCCTCAGCCGTTCCCACTCGGCATACGTGAGATCACCCCGCCCCATGCCCGAAACAACGACCCGGCAGCCCGATAGTCACATGATCGGGCGGGCGGGTCCTTAAGAACTCGCCTCAGCTGGTGGGGTGTTGTGAGCCATGATGAGCTGAGCCATCAGGTGCAACCGATGCCACACATGCGGGCTGTCATCCTCAGTGAGCTCGGGAAGGATCGTCTCAAGCTGGCCGAGGATGAGTCCCACGGTCGCCATTCCCCGCTCGTGGAGGGAACCGCCGTTGGCGACCCACGTGTAGGTACAGCCGCCCAACCTGGTGTCGAGCGACACCAGATCGACGCCCGCCACCTCAAGGTCGTTCCACCCGCGGTCCCACGGCTCGTTCTGATGCTCCTCCCACAGGCGCGCCACCACGGCTACAGGGCCTTCAACACCATCCATGTCCTGCATCATCGCGGGGCCGCCTCGGATGCGAAAGACTGAGGCCGCCGCCCGAATCCGCACCCGCGGCAGAATCCCGCTGATCACCTGCCGAGGCGCTCACGTGATCGGCCGGACCTCCTCGGCGTGATCGCGATGCATGCCCTGAGTCACAGGAGACGGTCCGACAGGCCCAGCGCGGGTCGGTTGCGACTGAAGCTCAATGGCCTCTCTGTAACCACCGAAGGGAAATTTCTCCGATCTGAGTACTCTCCGTCAACTATCCTGGAATACTTGAGAGTTCAAGTATTAGACTAGCTTGCGAACCCTACCCAGATGACGGAGGGTGGAAAGAGAAAGACATCTCGAGGTTGCCCTGGCCGAGGTTGCCCTGGCCAAGGGTCAGGCCGGTATGCGCCAGATGGTTGCATGCATTGTGACGGACCAAGGCCTCGACCTCTCGCCGTCGCCCAGCTTGCCAGGCTTCAGATGCCCCTTGGTGGGTGAGTGTGAATGATTATCGATTTAACATACGATTGGCATGGAGCTCGGCTGCGTTCCATTGGTGGCGTGGGGATCACGTATGGTCGTCTGAGCAGTCGGCCGCGCACATTGGGGCGATGGAACCTCGGTTATGACCGGTTCGGCAACAATCTGACAGACATCGGCGGCTTGGGAATTACCTACTACCGGCTGGGGAACCGGCCACGCACGTTTGGACAGTGGACCCTCGAATACGATCATCTGGGCAGCCGACTCCGCCGAATCGGCCCCTATGAACTGGGCTCCGACTGGCATGGCAACCGCCTGCGCACGCTCGGGCCATTGATTCTCCATTACGGCCGGTTCGGCAACCGCCCCAGCCAAGTGGAAATATCCGACGAGTATGGATCGCTGCCGGATGATCTCCTGCTCGCGTTGTTCCTTGTACTGCACATGGAGGCTGTGGAGAAGGAAAGGGCTGGGCGAAGATCGATCGCAGGTGCTTGACGTTGATCGGCATGCGGCGGTTCAAGGCCGTTCGCCCGCCCGCTGAGTGCAGGCTGCTGCAAGGCCGGAGCGCTGCAGCCGACGGTATGTGCAACAGACAGGGGCCGGGGAGGTCTGCGAAGGAGGCGGCAGCGATGGTTTGTGATCAGGTGCAGCTCAGCGAACAACTTGCAGATCTGGAAAAAGCCTTAGCGCAAGCCAAAGCGGAATATCAGGCTTGCCGTGACGAGGAAAGGCCCGCCGACTGCTACAAGAGTCAGTCAGGGAAAATCGTTCGCCTTCAGGGGAGCATCGCTGAGATCGAGACGCGACTCCGCACATGCTCACAGTTTGATGGGGTGTGGTTGATGTCGGTGACTGACATGAGTAGCGGGATGAGGCTGCCAGCGTACTCGGGGTGGCTTATTTTCTCCTCCTGGGATGGCTACGGTCTTGAGGGGGAGCTGGAGCTCGGCGGGCGAGCGGCGCGTTTGTTTCCGAGAGGTACCTTCAATTCCGGCTCTTCGGCGATAGTGTTGGACACTTCTTTCTGGATCGACCCGGACCCCAATAATGACAAAGTTGACCTGGAGTACCGCGGCTCCGCCAATTTGGCAGCTGGCAAAATTAAGGGCGTTGTCTCGGGTGACCCTCGCGGCCTTCCGTCGATTGGTCCGGAGCAATGGGCGGCTGAAAGGATCGACGCTCTGCCGCCGAGGCCGCCTAATCCCACACGAGAAGACCGTTCGGCTAGTTGAGTCTCTACATGCTGGACGACCGCACTGCTAGCCAAGAGTACGGCGCAAATAAGAAGTCATCTCATTTGGGCGACTGGGTAGGCTTTGCGGATGACAATCGTGGAGCGCCTGGTCCCGGATGAGCTGTGGGAGCTGTTCCAGTTGGTGGTGCCGGCCGCGCCGACACGTCCACAGGGCGGCGGTCGACGACGGCACGGGGATCGTGAGGTGTTGGTGGCGATCGTGTTCGTCGCGACCTCGGGCTGGACGTGGGCCCAGTTGCCACCGTGCTTCGGGCCGTCCGGACCGACGGCTCACCGGCGCTTCACCAAGTGGAGCAAGGCGCGGGTGTGGGCCAAGCTCCACCGGGTCCTCCTGGACGAACTCGGCAGCCGCGGTGAGCTGGACTTGTCCCGCTGTGCGGTCGACGCGACCGATTCAGCTCATCCGTCGGTATGCGCCGGGGGCCAGCCCGTGCGTGCGCTTGAACGCGTTGGCGAAGGCGAACTCGGAGGTGTAACCCACCTGGGCAGCGATGGATCTCAAGGGAGCTTCCGTCGCCTTCAGTAGGCGGGCTGCCGTGGTCATCCGCCACCAGGTCAGGTAGCCGAGGGGCGGTTGACCGATCATCGAGGTGAAGCGCCTCGCGAACGTTGCCCTGGAGAGGCCGCTTCTGCGGCGAGCTTCGCCACGGTCCACGGGGCTGCCGGGTCTCGGTGGACGGCGTGGAGGGCTGGGGTGACCGCCGGGTCGTTGAGTGCTGCGGCCCAGCCGGTGGTGCTGCCGTGGGTGGGCTGTTCGGCAAGCCAGATGCGCAGGATGTACATCAGGAGTGTGTCCAGGAGTGCGGGGACGGTCGCGGTGGTGCCTGGGCTTGATCTGCTTTGACGGACACCTGAGATCAGGGGCTTTGGCCCCGGAAGGATGATGTCCATCATGGAGAGCATGGGGAAGAAGAAGCCACGCCCTCGCCGCTCGTTTACGCCGGAGTTCAAGGCCGAGATCGTCGAGCTGTGCCGGCGCGGGGATCGCTCGGTCGGTCAGGTGGCCAAGGACTTCGACCTGACCGAGACCGCGGTGCGCGACTGGATCAAGCAGGCTGAGGTTGACGCCGGGGAGCGGGACGGCCTGACCAGCGGCGAGCGCGAGGAGCTGGCCCGGCTGCGGCGGGAGAACCGCCGCCTGCGGGAGGACGTAGACATCCTCAAGCGTGCTACGGCTTTCTTCGCGACGGAGACCCGGTGACGGTGCATCCGTTCATCGAGGCGGAGAAGCAGGGCGGCCACAACGTCAAACGGGCGTGTGAGCTGCTGAAGGTCTCCCGTGCCGCCTTCTACGCCCGCCGCACCGCCACTCCCGGTCCCCGCGCGGTGCGCGACGCGGAGCTGACCGAGAAGATCACCGAGGTCCACGAGTCCTCGCGCGGCAGCTACGGATCCCCGCGCGTCCATGCCGTGATCCAGCGCGACGGCGAGCGGTGCGGGCGCCGCCGCATCGCGCGGCTGATGCGCCGATCCGGCCTGCAGGGCCGCCATCGCAGACGAGGCCAGCGCACCCCGATCCGCAGGCCGGCACCCGGCCGGACCTGGTCCTGCGGGACTTCCAGCCCGACCAGGCGGCCGTCGACACGCGCTGGTGCGGCGACATCACCTACATACCTACGGACCAGGGCTGGCTCTACCTGGCCACCGTCATCGACATCGCCTCCCGCCGCGTGGTCGGCTGGGCCACCGCCGACCACCTGCGGACCGAACTGGTCGCCGACGCCCTGCGGGCGGCCTGCCACACCCGCCGCCCATCCGGCCCGGTGGTGTTCCACTCGGATCGCGGCTGCCAGTACACGAGTCGCGAATTCGCTCTCCTGGCAAGGGAGTTCGATGTCCGACTGTCGGTCGGCCGCACCGGTCAGTGCTGGGACAACGCGCTCGCTGAGTCGTTCTTCGCCACGCTGAAGCGGGAGTTGCTCGGCAGCAGCCCATGGCCGAGCCGGGCTGCGGCCCGCACCGCGATCTTCGAGTGGATCGAAGCCTGGTACAACATACGAAGGCTGCACAGCAGCCTCGGCTACCGCAGTCCCGCCGAGTACGAGACCGTCCTCGCGGCCTGACCACCACACCGATGGTGTCCGTCAAAGCGGAGCAAGCTCAAAGAAGTCATCTCATTTGGAGAGTCGGCGGTAGCAGATGACGGCTGCGGCGATGCTCGCGAATGCCGCGAAGTGGTCGGCTTTTGGCTCGTAGCGGCGGTGGAGTCGGCGGAAGCCGTTCAGCCACGCGACGGTCCTCTCGATGGCGACGGGAGCGCCGGAGCGGCAGACCCAGGGCGAGCAGCCGTCCGGTTCGCCCGACTCCAGTTCGGCGTCGGCGATGGCGTCGAAGATGTCGACCTGGCGTCCGGACCACTCGTGGGCGGTGACTCGGTCGATGGGTGCCTCGTCGAGCGGGCGGCGGCTGCGGTGCAGTACGCCTGACCGAGCAGCGGCGTGCCCTCGGCTGTCGCTCGGGCGTTGCCCCTGCGGATGGCACGGGCGAAGGCGACGACGTCGTCCCACTCCTCGGGCGAGTTGTCGCGCAGGGCCCGCCACTGGGCGTTGCCGTGGTACGGGCACCCCAGGCAGCTCGACTTCGGGGTGGACCCCAAGCCGCGCGAGCGCAGCAGCCGCAGACAGTCCGAGCGGGAGAACCCCTCCTCGATCAAGGGGAAACGATCATTCATGTAGGCGACGTCGGCGTCTTTCGCCCGGTGGAACTCGTCGGTGCTGATGCCGATCCACTGCTCGACGACCACCCCGGTCGGCACACGCTGCGGGTGGGGGTGGCCGAGCAGTTCGCCGACCTTCTCCTTGATGGGCCGGATCTTGTACTGACCCGTGCTTCTCTGCACTTCACTCGATGGGGCTATGCGGCGGGCCGGTCCTGCGACGGAGGTTGGCTCAACGGTGATCACCTGGGCTCCGACGCAACTCCGTGTCCGTCAGGTGCACCCGTGATACGCAGGACGGTCTACCGGATCAGAGTCCGTTGCAGGCGGATTCGCAGAGCTGACCACAATCGAACGTGCCGCGCCAAGGGGTCAAGGTGCTGAGATGGCAGGAGGGTTGTACAGGTCGACCATCGTGCGCACGGGGAGCGGCAACCAATCGCCTGTCGACGGGTCGTTTCGGGAAAGCAGTTCGAGTACTTCGGTGGCAGTCGGACGATGACTGGGATCGTGGTCGAGGCAGCGGGTGATGACGCCGGCAAACCGAGAGGGCAACAAGCTGAGGGCGGATTCCAGGGATTCGCCGACCGGGAGCGGCGCGGCTCCGGCGGCATGGCACAGCACCATGCCGAAGGCGTAGAGATCCGCGGCATGTGTGATCGACGCGCCGGTGAGCTGTTCCGGAGCGAGGAACCCCTGTGTGCCGATGACATAGTTGGTACTGGTGAGTCCGGTGCTGTCGAGGGCGCGAGCGATGCCGAAGTCGATGATGCGGGGTCCTGCGCTGGAGATGATCACGTTGCTTGGCTTGAGGTCGCGGTGGACGATGCCGCGGGCGTGGATGCGTTCGAGTGCTTCGGCGACGCCGACGGCGAGGGTGTGCAGAGTCCTCGGCGGCAGGGCGCCCTGCTGGCTGAGGACCTCGTGCAGTGATGGGCCGGGAATGTACTCGGTGGCCAGCCAGGGCGGGTCACCGAGGGGATCGGCGTCGACCACTGACGCGGTGTGGAACCCACCGACGAGGCTTGCGGCTTCGATCTCGCGGGCGAAACGCTTCCGGAAGGTCGAGTCCTCGGCGAGCTCCGACCGGATGACCTTGAGCGCGACCATGCGCTGCCCAGGCGACTGGCCGAGGTAGACCGTGCCCATCCCGCCCTGCCCCAGCACCGCCGTCAGGCGGTAGCGGCCGATACGGCGAGGATCGTCCTGCCGCAGCGGACGGTGCCCGGGGACCATTCCTGACCGCACGAGCGGTTGCGGTGAACCAGTCGCTGCTCCGTTCCCATGTGCCGGGGCGACGGGAACCCTGAAGTGGTCGGCGCGAACCTGCTTCGGCGTCGAATCCTGGATGTAGGTAGGCAACGCGTCTACCTTGCACTCGACTCGGTGGACCCGGATACCCCAGCGGGCGGTGTCCCGATCAAGCGCAGCGCGCAGGTCTGCGGTGATCTGCTCTCGGGAGGTCAGGGCCCGTTCGATGTCCATGCCGTCGATGGTGCGACGCATCGTCGCGATGGTGAGCTGCTCGATTGCCTGGACGTAGCTGGTCACGCCATAGGTGGCGGCCCTTGCATCCGACACCTGGTAGAAGACAGCGATGTCGATGTCGATATGTCGGTTGTCCTGCGTGACCACCTGCTGCTGCGGAACGGCCATGACCTGTTCACGCAGGTCGACCCGGAAGCGAAGGCGGTCGATCAATGGGATGACGAAGTTCAGACCGGGGTTGAGCGTGCGGGTGTAGCGCCCAAAGCGCTCCACGATGGCGGCGTTAGCCTCCCGAATGATGTAAACCGTTTTGAACAACGTCGTCATGACGAGTGGCAGCACCACCACGATCAGAACGATGAGGACCGGCTCCACAGCGGCTCTCCCCCTCCTCCGGCTTCCCTGCCCTGACGCAAGTTCGCGCCGGGCAGCAGTCTTCCAGATCCACCCCGCGATGGGACTGGCTTCACGAAGCTGAACTGGCTAGTGAGTACTGGAGTTTGCGGAAGACTTGGCTATGTCGATGCTCAACCTGTCTTCGGTGTGGACTGGGTGGTTCGTGGTGTGGGAATGCCCAGGTCGATGACGGGTCTGCGGGTGATTCGCTCTGTTTCGTCTCTCTTCGAGCACAGGAGCGCGAGGGTGAGGTCGAGACCTTCGATCTCCCCGAACCAGCCTTCGGCCTCGGCGCGTTCGCGGCGGGCGAGGAGGTCGGTTTCGAGTTCGTTGAGCCTGCTGAGCATCTTGGGGTTGACCTTGAGCATGGGGCAGCGGATGCGGGCTTCTCTGAACTACCGACTTCGGCTCGTCAGGGTGACGTCGGGGTGTCGAGGGTCAGGCCGGTGCCGGCTATGAAGCCGTCGAGGGTTTCGGGACGGTACTGCAGACGCTTGAGCCGGTTGCGGACCAGGGATTCGAGCCGGTCGAGAGCGACCACCGCGAGGTTGGCCAGGCTGCGCTTGACATGTGCCCACACCCATTCGACCGAGTTGAGGTCGGGCGAGTAGGCGGGAAGCAGGAAGACCGTCAGCCAGGTGCGCTGGGCGCTCAACTCGCGCATGGCGTGGGAGACGTGCGTGTTCAGCCGGTCCCAGAGCAGCGCGCGCACAGCCTTGTACGCGACGATCGCGGGTGCCGGCGAACGCGCAGCCCGTGGAGCTGGCCCGGCTCGCGCCTATCCCGTTTCCTCCAAGGTTGTTGCCGTCTCCGGCGAAGAGCCGAAGACGTGGTCGATCAACCAGGAGTTCAGCCACCTCGGTGGTCCCGTGACCGTCCCCAGCACGCAGCGACGCAACGATCTCCTCGGCTCGTGGAACGCGAACCCGTTCTGGTCGCTCACCTACACCTCGCCCGACAACGGCCCGTTGTACGACCAGGGAAACAATCAGATCGTCGGAACGACCGTGACCATGTCGATGAACGTCACGTCGCCCAGCGCACCCGCGAGGGCGTGGCAGGACGCGGACGCCGCGAACTCCGACGTCCGCTTCGACTACGCCGGCCCTGTCGCAGGCAAGTACAAGGGCACCGTCTTCACCGGCGCCAGGGTCGAGCTCGTCATGAAGCTCTCCGACCCTGCAGTCCGGGAGAGCGCGCAACATATATCGGACGCGCAGAACAACCCCGAACGCACCTTCCCCTCCTTCAACGCCAAGAGCATCCCAGGGGCGACGCAGCCCCTGCACCGCCTCATCGACCGAGAAGAACAGAAGAAGAACCGTGCCGTCGCCATCAAGACCTGCGAGGACGTGTGGGGCGACTACACCAAGTCCGGTCTGGAGTGCGACGAATACCCCTTCGCTTCCACCTACGAAGGCGCGAACAGGAAAGACAGCACAGGAAAGGCCGTGAACCGATACTCCGCACGCCTCATCGACGGAACCGACAACGGCAAGGGCGGCAACATGCTCGGGGAGGTCTACTCCGTCAACCGGCTCTTGGACAACGACCCCTTCTACGTAAAGATCATCCCGTAGTCGAACACTGGTCAGAGCAGCAAGGAGAAAATGGTGCCCGTCCTCTTCGAGTTCCGCACCGAAACCTGGCCGGACAACGGCAAGATCGTGGTGTACGACTCCGATGCCACCGTCCCGAACGACGAAGCCCTCGTCGAGAGCCTACGAGACGTGGTCGCCGGGACAGGCACCCAGATCTACATCCACAGTCTCCAGGGCACTGCCCCCGCCGAGATCCTGGTTCGCGTCTGGGACGGCCCGGTACCCGCCGATAACGACTGGGGAGCCGAGGGTGAACGCGAGGTGGAACTCGACACGCCGACGGGATTCGTCGTCATCCGCGCGTTCTCGCCCGAGATCGCGGGTGACTTCCAGCTGCCGCGCCCGGGAGTCTACGAAGGACGCGTTTCTTGGAAGGGACGCCAGGCGGCTGAGGATCAGCAGAGCAACCTGCGCGCCCAACTGGCCACGCCGGAAGGTCAACTCGACTCGGACGCCGTCTTCGCGGCCCACGGCGAGACTCTGGAAACCTATCGGATCGACCTGTGGTGGACCGCCGAGTCCGAGGACGATGAGGACGACGACCAGTGACCTGAGCCGGAAGTTCGCTTCAGAGGTCGGCTGAAGATCTTGCGCGGTTGGGGCTGTCCCGGTCAGGGACAGCCCCAACCGCGTTACGGCGCTCGCGATTGCTCCCATCGCTGCCAGATCGGTGGCCTTGGGGTTCACCTGCTGGCGGCAGTCCGCCCTCGTGCGGGCACCGTTTCCACCCCGAGTACTCGCCCCTGGGCGTCGTCTGGAGCACGATTACCGCCTTCGTGGTGATCGTCCTGGTTGCAGAACCAAGGTTCGCACCGGTGCCGCGTTGGTGGTGGAGTGGCGAATCAGCGGTGGCGCGGGCCGGGGACGGCCGGCGGTGTGGCCGGGGCGGGGTGGCGCTTGTACTCGGCGCGCAGCTGGGCGAGCCGCTCCTCGGCGCCGGGGAACAACGTAGGCCCGCGGGCGCTCGCGGGTGTCGGTGCCCCGGGCGCGGACGGCGGCGGCCGAGCGCGGGCTGGACGGCGACGGTGTACCGGCCGCGCTGGAGACGGGCGGTGGTGTGGGCGACGGCGTCGAGGCCGTTGTCGGGCGCGCGGTAGATGCCGAGGTCCGGCAGGTACTGCCAGCCGGCCTGGGAGAGGAACCCGGACGGGTGGACGGGCAGGTGGTCGGTGACGGCGGCGACGATGCCCAGCTCCGGGTGCTCGCCCACCGCGACGTCCGGCTCGCCGTCGGCGCGCCGAGCCTTGCCCGGTGTGTCGAACTCGCGATCGGTGTCGATCCGGTGGCCCATCGTGCGAAGAGCGAGAACGGCGGCGGTCGTACGGTCGCGGCCGTCGTGCTGGGGGTCGGTGACGCGGAACAAGCCGGGCATGTCCGGGTCGGGCTCGAAGCCGAGCGCCGGCATGACCGCTTGAGCGACCGAGGCGCGCATGCGGCCGGGCGAGGCGTAGACGTCTGGCGCTGGTGGTGGCGGAAGATCGTCACGTCGATGGCGTGGTCGTCGGGCGTGGTGGGAACGGACACGGGGCTTCTCCTAATTGTGGATGGGTGGGGTGGTCAGCGGGCGCGGGCGAAGGCGATGCGAGGGTCGACACCGGTCGGCGCCGGGCTGGTGGGCACGACGGGCGCATGGGCAGCGGTGGGCCAGGGCGCCCTCCTCGACGCGGAACTTGTGCGTGGTGAATGCCCGGCGTACCGGCGCGCGACGGGCGGCGACGTTCTCGTCGAGCTGGGGCCGGACGGCCACGCGCAGGTCGCCCGCCCGGTGCATCGCTGTCGTCGCGGCGGCCAGGCGCTCCGGCGACTCGCCGCGGTCGACGGCGGCGGGAAGGGTGTAGACGTCGAGGACGTGGTTGAACTGCCAGCCGTGGGCTTCGAGGATCTCCCCGCCCCACTCGACCGCGTTGACCGCGTCAGCGGTGGCGGCGACGATGCCGAGCCGGGGATGCTCGGCGAAGGCGACTTCAGTGCGGCCTTGACCGGCTGCTCGAGGTCGGGGACGGGAGAGCCGATCCTCGGTGTGACATGCGCGGCCAGCGCGGGCAGCGGCCTCCTGCGGCCCATACGACGACGTGCCACGCCCCCTGGTTGCGACACCGTGGGCCGCCATGTTGTGCCCGACCGCGAGCACTGCTCAGGTCGAGCCGAACGTCGTCAGCGCGGTCAGCTCCTCAACGCTGGTCACCATGCCGACCACGGGCACGAGGCTGCGGTGTCCGATCCGGTGCATAGGCTGTCGCGACGGGACGGAGATCTTGGAGCTGGAGGCGACATGTCCTTGACACGGCTGGAGGCGGAGGTCGGCCCGTTCATCGTGGTTCCACGCGACGCTGTCTCGCACTGGTCGGGAACGGAGGGCGAGGAAGCTGTCGCTGACATCGTCCTGACCGGGCTTCCATCGCCGACTGGGAGCGCCGTTCTCGATCTCGGCGCTCCTGGCCCGCTTCCGGCGGGCGATGGCAGGGCGTCGTCCCACACCAGCATCCGCCGTGCAGATGTGAAGCCGTCATTCTCGTCCAAGAGACGAGAAGTGTTATCGTCTATCTGACGCTAACGCACGCGGCTGCTTGCCCGAGGAGGATGCCGTGGACGAACAACGGCTCTGCAACACCGTTTTCACGCCGGGCTGCGAGCGGATGCTCCAGGGCCCCGGGTGGTACCACCCGGACGAGTGGATCGAGGACTACGGTCGGCGGACCGGGCCGCACCTGCGGGAGGACCTGCCGGAGGCCCTCCTGCGTACGCTCGCCGACAGCCCGGCCTCCGACGTTCGCGTCGCGGTGCTCGGCCACCCCGACGTGCCGTCCGACCTGGTGGACCGGATGGTCGGCGATCCGCACTGGGACGTGCGGCGCAGCGCCGTCGCCCGGACCGGGGACGAGGCGGCGCTCCGGGCGGCGGCCCGCGACGAGTGGACCGTCCGCGTCGCCGTGGCCTCCAACCCCCGGACCCCCGCCGATCTCCTGGAGGGGCTCGCCCGGGACCGGGACCAGCAGGTGCGCGTCTCCGTCGTCTGCAACCCGTCGGCGCCCCCCGAGCTGGTCACTGCCGCTGCGCGCAGGGGGTTCGACCACGTCGTCCGCCGCTGGGCCCTGTGGGCGACGACCGGTCAGCGGCTGATGCGGGCCGCGGCGACGTCCGCCGACGCGGAGAACCGTCGTTGGCTGGCCGGCAACCGGAACCTCCCGGCCGACGTGCTCGCACTCCTCGCCGAGGACCCGTCACGCGACGTCCGCTACGCGGTGGCCACCAACCCGGCCTGCCCGCCGGACCTCCGGCAGCGGCTCGAGGCCACGCTCGGCACCTGGGCGGGCGGCCACTGAGCCGTCAGCGGGTCGTACCGGCGTTCAGGGAACACAAAGCAGCGTGGGAAGTCGGCCACGCCGACTTCCCACGCTCACTCGAGGCTCCCCGGCCTCAGCCCGTGATCGGCTTCAGGGCGTTGGTCATCGTCGCCGCCATCCCCGAGCCGCCGTTGTAGGAGCCGACGGTGGCGTCGTCCAGGGCGTTGACGATGTCGTCCCCGGCGACCTGGTTGCCGTTGCCGACGATCACGGTGTCCCAGTTGCCGCCCGCGGCCTGGGCGGCGTCCATGGCGCCGCCGCCGACGCCGGAGCCGTTGTGGGAGCCGACGGTGGCGTCGTGGCCGGCGTTGATGATGTCGTAGCCGGCGACCTGGTTGCCGTTGCCGACCACCACCGTTCCGTGGTTGCCGCCGGAGACGACCTCCGCGTCCGCGGCGGTCGGCACGGCGGCGACGCCGGCGGCGGCGAGGAGGGACATGGCCCAGGTGGTGCGACGCTGCATGACGATTCTCCTATCTGTCCGTAAATATCCCTTTTGGGGGTGAGGGTGACAGTAGGCGCAGGCCCTGCCGTGGTGGGCGATGGTCCGCCGGTCGTGGTGTGTCGGATCGGCCGGTCGGGGACGGTCGGTCGATCGCGCGGTGGGCGCCCCCGCGCGAGGGGGCTACGATCGGGCTCCCTTCGACCGGCGATCAGGAGCTCACCGATGCGCGTGGACCGACTTCGCGAGCCGGCCCGGCTGTCCCGGGCATCCGTGGCCGCCGCATCGGTCGTGGCCCTGGCCGTCACCGCGGCCGCCTGCGGGCCGAACGACGACGCCTACGTGGCTCTGCAGAACGTGATGAAGTCCCACATCACCACCCAGGACCACCGGCCGGTCGGCTCGGTCGCCTGCACGCCGCACGTCCACGGCACCATGCGCGGGGAGACGGTTCACCTGCGCTGCGCGGTCGACTTCACCGACGGGACGTCGTACACCGCCGACGCGGCCATTCACGACCAGAACTCCGGCGGCACCCACAACCGGCCCGACACCTACTCCTGGGACAGTCCGCCGCCACCGAAGTGATCCCGGCCGCCGCTCCCGGTCACGCGCGCGCCGCGCGCCACGGCGAGCTACATCGCGGCGCTGGCGATCGTCCCCGAGGCGCCGTGCGCCAGTTGGACGTGCCGTCCGTGACGCCGAGCTGGTCGAGCACGCGCGTGGCGGTTTCGACCGCGGCGGGGAGCGCCGCGGCGGCCGCGAAGCCGAGCGGGCGCGGGACCGGTGCGTAGCAGGAGAGCACCGCGAGCTCGGCCTGGGCCGCAGGACGGGCAGGGCGTTCGCATTGCTCACGCCGGGCAGTCCGGCAGGGCGGCCACCTCCTGATCACGTGAGTTTCCGCCGCGCCGCCGCGGGCTCGACCAGGCGGCCGTCGGTGAGGAGGGTGCCGGCCTGCTTGACGTGCCTCAGGACGGGGGAGACCTCCATGCTCTCCAGGCCGGCGAGGGAGCCGATGCGGTCGGAGGTGAACTCGAACAGCTCGTCCAGGTCGCGGCAGTGGGCGACGGCGTGGAGGTTCCAGGGGCCGGAGACGGCCGCGGCGAAGGCGATCTCGGGCTCCGCGGCGAGTGCGCGGCCCACCGCTTTCACGGCGGACGGGTGGACGCGGATCCAGAGGTTCGCGCGGGCGTGGTAGCCGAGGGCAGGGGCGGCGATCTCGACGTCGACGTGGACGGCGCGGTGCCGGAGGAGGGTGTCGAGGCGGCGCGAGACGCGGCCGGGGGTGAGGCCGGCGGCGGTGGCGAGGTCGACGAGGCCGGCGCGGCCGTCGGCGGCCAGGGCGGCGAGGAGCTTCTCGTCCTCGGGGGTGAGCCGCAGCGGCTCGCGGGCGACGACCGGGGCCTCGGTGAACGGGGACCCCCCGCTCCCGAGAGCGGCTTCCTCGGCGGAGGTCAGCGTGCCCTGGAGGGCGGTCCAGTAGTGGCCGCGGCCCCCGAGGAACTGGCGGAGCATGGCGGAGGCGTTGATGTCGAGCACCGCCGCCGTCCGGGGGAGCCGTCGGCCCAGGAGGTCCTCGTGCTGTTCCCGCGTCCGGGACTGCGTCGCACACGTGACCTCGCAGCCGGCCGCGCCGAGGGCCACCCAGTTGACGTCGTCGCGCCGGGCGAGCGCGTCCGCGATCGCCGGCCCGCTGCCGGGGCGGCAGCGCAGCCGCACCAGCCACCTGCTCTGGCCCAGGGCGCCCGGGTTGACCACGCCGGCCACGCGGATGACGCCCTCGGCGCGCAGGCGGCGGTAGCGGCGGTTGACGGTGGCCTCGGTCAGTCCGAGGGCGGCGGCGATCGAGGCGAAGGAGGCGCGCGGGGCGATCTGCAGGGCGCGGATGATTCGCACGTCTTCGGGGTCCGGATTCGAGGATTCGGACGTGAGGGCGCTGGCCATGATGGCGATCCTACAAAAACGGGCCTGTGGCTCGCGTCCGCCACGGTGCGGGCGGGAGGCTTGCAGCGGACCCCCTGACGACGCTCGAAGTAGAAACGGGGATGACGCCGCACATGTCATCGACTGGCACCGAAGAACGACCCCCCACCGCGCTCCTGATCGGCGCCTCACGAGGACTCGGCCTCGCGATGGCGACGGAGCTCGTGGACCGTGGCTGGCACGTCGTCGGCACCGTCCGCGACACCACCGCCCGGACGCCGCTGCACGAGCTCGCCGACCGCGCCGCCGGGCGGGTGACCGTCGAGCACCTCGACATCAACGAACCCGCCCACCTGCCACCGCTGCGCGAACGGCTCGCCCGCTACCGGTTCGACGTGCTCTTCGTCAACGCCGGTACGACCAACGACGCGCGGACACCGGCCGGTTCGGTGTCGACGGCCGACTTCGTCGACGTCATGGTGACCAACGCGCTGAGTCCCGTGCGCGTCATCGAAGCCCTGGAGGACCTGGTGTCCCCGGAGGGGCTGATCGGCGCGATGTCCTCCGGGCAGGGCAGCATCACGAACAACACGACCGGGGGACGGGAGGTCTACCGGGCGAGCAAGGCGGCGCTGAACATGTTCCTGCGGAGCTTCGCGGCCCGGCAGGGCGGGACGCGGCGCGCCGTCGTGCTCATGGCGCCCGGCTGGATCCGCACCGCCCTGGGCGGCCCGGACGCGCCGTTCACGATCGAGGAGACCGTCCCGCTGGTCGTCGACGTCCTGCTCTCCCGGCTGGGCACGCCCGGCCTGGCGTACCTGGACCGCTTCGGCCGGACCGTCCCCTGGTAGAGGCGCAACGGTGCCCTACTGCGTCGGCTCCACCGCCATGTCGCTGAACACCACCTGGGCGTCCTCCGTATAGGCGCCGACGCTGCCGCTCAGGTACGGGCGTTCCTCGTCCTCGAAGGAGACCAGGGCCTTGCCGCCGACGCTCACCTCCACACGGGCGCCGCGCTGGACCACTTTGACGCCGGACCAGCCGCCGACGGGGAACCCCTCGGCGGCCGTCGCCAGGAAGCGCTGGCCGCCGGGGTAGGCGGGGTCGCGCTTGCCGAGCTCCCAGCCGTTGGGCTTGAGGATGAGGTAGTAGAAGTGGTCCGGGTCGGTGTACCCCCACACCAGCCACGGCACCTCCCAGGGGTTGGGGGTGGGCGTGCGCAGCTGGGCGACGGTGCGCATGCGGGCCCGGAAGGTCATGTCCCGGTACTGCCGGGTGGAGACGATCAGTCCGGCGTGGGTCTCGTCCGGCTGCCGCGCCGGCTTGGGGGAGAGGGCCAGGCCGTCGCTGAAGCCCGTGTTCTCCCCGTGGCCGTCGAAGACCGACCGCCAGGGGCCGTGGACCGAGCCGTCGGTCCACGGCCGCACCGGCTCCCCGTACTCGTCCCCCCAGATGGTGCTCACCGCGAGGGAAAGCCCCGCCACCGCGGCGGCGGAGAGGAGGACGACGGTGAGGAGCCGGTGAACTCGCGTCATGCCGTCGAGTATGACTCCGGGCCCTCGGGTTGGGGGACGGCGAGGGGGGTCGCCGCGGGCACCGGGTCGGCGTCGACGCCGAAGTCCTCGGCGAGTTGGGCCAGGATCCGCGCGGTGGCGTGCCCGTCGCCGAAGGGGTTGCCGGCCTTCGCCATGCGCCGGTAGGCGTCGTCGTCGTCCAGGAGACGCATGGCGGCGTCCAGGATGACGTGCGGTTCCGTGCCCACGAGCCGGGCCGCGCCGGCCTCCACGGCCTCGGGCCGCTCGGTGGTGGTGCGCAGCACGAGGGTGGGCTTGCCGAGGGTGGGGGCCTCCTCCTGGATGCCGCCGGAGTCGGTCAGGACGAGGTCGCAGCCGGCCAGGGTGGCGGAGAAGTCGACGTAGTCGAGCGGTTCGACGATGCGGACGGCGCAGTGGCCGGACAGTTCGGGCAGGAGGGCCTCGCGGACGGCGGGGCTCTTGTGGAGCGGCAGCACGAGCTCGACGTCGCCGCGGTCGGCGAGCCGGCGCAGGGCCTTGCCCATGGCGCGCATCTTGTCGCCCTGGTTCTCGCGGCGGTGCAGGGTGACGAGGACGCGGCGCCGGCCCGTGCTCTCGAAGTGGTCGTGGCCGGCGCCTTGTTCGAGCACCCACAGCAGGTTGTCGATGACGGTGTTGCCGGTGACGAACACCTCCGCGTCCGGGACGCCCTCGGCGGTGAGGTGTCCGGCGGCGCGGGGGGTGGGCGCGAAGTGCCAGCGGGCGACGCGGCCGATGAGGCGGCGGTTGAGCTCCTCGGGGAACGGGTTGTCCAGCACCCCGGTGCGCAGTCCGGCCTCGACGTGGGCGACGGGGACGTGCTCGTAGAAGGCGGCGAGGGCGCCGGTGAGTGCGGAGGTGGTGTCGCCCTGGACGACGACGAGGTCCGGGCGTTCGGCGTGGACGACCTCGCCCAGCCCCTCGACCAGACGGGCCGTCAGCTTGGACAGCTCCTGCCGCTCTCTCATCACGTCGAGCTCGAACTTGGCCTCGACCTGTAGGAGTTCGAGCATCTGCCGGAGCATCTCGCGGTGCTGGCCGGTGGAGACGACCATGGGCTCGAAGTGCGGGGAGGCGGCCATGGCGCGCACGACCGGCGCGAGTTTGATCGCCTCCGGACGGGTGCCGAGGACGAGCATGGCGCGGACGGGTGTGGTGTTCGCGTTCGGGGACATGAGTCTCCAAAGAGGGTGCCTGCCGAGCGGCAGGGAGGGTTTTCCGCACAGGTTCGTTCCGCACGTGCGTGGAGGGTCGTGCGTGCGCACGTGCGTGGACGGTGCCGAAGGGGACGAGCGGGTGCGCGTCAGGTGCGCGCGGTCTTGAGCCAGGTCCGCTTGCCGGTGAGCATGCGCCACAGGCCCCACCATCCGGCGGCGAACCAGATGTAGCCGTAGATGACGAACACGTGGGAGAGCAGGACCGCCCGGACGAGCCCGAGCCCGCGCTCGCGCCGGAAGTAGACCCAGCCGTAGGCGTACGCCGCCGTGAACGACAGGACGTACGGGCCGATGATCCACATCGGCGACACCAGCGGGTGCCCGGCCTCGACGGAACCGAGGAGGACACCGCCGGTGGCGATGACGAAGGAGAGCGGGAGCAGGGAGGTGAGCAGGATCAGCACGGGGCTGGAGAGGTGGTACAGCAGGTCGATCGCGGGCTTCGTGGGCACCTCGCGCAGGATCAGCGGCACCAGCCGGGCCGACTGCAGGTGGCCCTGGAACCAGCGGGAGCGTTGCCGCACCAGCCGCCGCACGTCGAGCACGGCCTGCTGGGAGACGGCGGCGGTGGTGCAGTGGTGGTTGGTCCAGCCGCCCGCGATGAGGCGCACCCCGAGGTCGAGGTCCTCGGTCAGGGAGTCGCTCCAGGGCCCCGAGCCGTCCGCGCCGCAGAGGGTGTCGAGCGCGGAGAGCCGCATGAACTGCCCGTTGCCGCCCATGCCGACGCTGCCGAAGTAGCGGCGGGCGGACTGGAAGATGTCGCCGTAGATGACGAACTCCATGTCCTGGAGGCGGGCGAGCAGGCCCTGCTGACGGTTGTACATGCGCACGCCGATCTGGGTGGCACCGGTGCGCGGGTCGTCGAAGTAGGGATCGACGGCCTGGACGACGTGCGGGTCGAGGCGGCCGTCGGCGTCGACGACGCAGACGATCACCTCGCCCGGGTCGCGGCCGTCCAGGATGCCGGACTCCCGCAGGTGGCGGATGCCGGCGTTGAGGGCGGCGCCCTTGCCCTTGCGGGCGTTCGGCAGGTGCCGCCGCAGCAGCTTGACCCGGTCGGGGTCGGCGGCGCGGGCGATCTCCGCGGTGCGGTCGTCGGACGCGTCGTCGATGACCAGCGCGATGAAGTCGGCCGCCGGCAGCGAGGTGATCCGGGCCAGGCTCTCGGCGAGGACCTTCTCCTCGTTCAGGCAGGCGAGGAGGAAGACGTAGAGACGCTCGGCCCGCGGACCGTGGTCGTCGCGGACCCGGCGCCTGGACAGGACGAAGAGGGTGGCGTTGTAGCAGCCCGCCATGGCGATGATGGCGACGCTCGACCAGAGAAGGACCTCCGTGATCACGGGCGATCACCGGAGTTTCGGAGCGCGAACCAGAATTTGGCGAGAAGGAGAATGGTGGCAATCGAACAGTAGAGCAGGAACCCGGCACCGGCCGCTTCCTGTAGTCCCCTGGCGAAGGGTATGCCCGGCAGAACTTCTGGGGCCGCCATCAGGCCTGCCAAGGGCAGGACTATCCCCAGAACGGGTTTTCCGTACATGAGATCCCCCCGGATTTCAGCCCGCCGGTCGGTCCGCGGCGTGCGGTCGGAGGCTATCAGATGACAAGCAGGCTTAAACACTTGATCACGAAAGGCCGCGAATCGGAATATTAAATTCCGTGGAACGGCGGTGAACCGTCCCGATCGGGCGTTCGGTAGGCCGGTGATCGTTTGATTGCCGCAGGCCGAGGGTCGATGATTGGCCGAATGTGGTGCCATCGGAGCGTGTGCGTTCCGCGTCGTACTCGCCGGGCTCCTCCGTGCGAAGTCGACCATCGAAAAGTGCACGGCCCGTGCCCCTAAATGCTGTTGACACCCCTGGGGCCCGGCGTGAGAATCGGCGAAATGCCGGGGCTTCACCGCCGTGCCTTGCCATGTCTTCACCAGATTCACCGGGGGGTGCCTGGGGTGAGGGGCCGGCGAAACCCATGAATCAGGGGGGACAGCAATGAGCAATGCGAGAGGGAGAATTCCGGTTGCCCGGGTCCCGCTCATTCTGACCGTGATCACCGCCCTGCTGGGCGGCGTCGGGCTTTCCACCGGTGCCGAGGCGGCGGGCGGTGCCGGGAATCCGAGCGTTCCGTCCGGCGGGCTCCTGGGCACCGTCGCCGCGTCCGGCCCGGCCACCGGGGCCGGCTCCGTGGACCTGACGGCCTGGAGCGCCGTGCAGAAGGCCAACGACACCAGGCGCCGGGCGCACCGCCTCACCGTCGTCCCGGCGGCGGCCCCCGCGGCCGCGGCCGAGCGCCCGTCCGTCCAGGCCACGACCGCGCCGGCCGGTGCCTCCGCTCTCGTCCTCTACGACACCACCGGCCCGTACGGCTACCTCGGCGAGCTCTACGCCATGGCGACGGCCAACCTCGCCGGCCACTTCGGCACCGTCACCGCCAAGCCGGTCTCGGCGTACGCCCCCGGCATGGTGGAGCAGTATTCCGCCACCTTCTACATCGGCTCGACGTACTACGGCGGTGCCATTCCGGACGCCGTCCCGGCGGCGTTCTACCAGGACGTGATGACGACGGCCAAGCCGGTGGACTGGATCGGCGACAACGTCTGGAACATGGCCAACGCCGTCGGCATCGAGAACTTCAAGAAGAAGTACGGCTGGGACCCGACCAACTCCTACTTCTCGACCAACGGCGGCGTCGGGAACATCAACCAGGTCACGTACAAGGGACAGACGCTGACCCGGAAGATCCCCGCGGGCGCGGACGGCGGCGTGCTGCACCCCGCCCTCTCCGGCGCCGGGTACCCGCAGGTCACCCAGCTCGCGCTCGCCACCGACGCCACCACCGGGGCCGTCACCCCGTGGGCGGTCCGCTCCTCCAACCTCACCTACGTCGGCGAGATCCCCTTCGCCTACGTGTCCGAGTCGGACCGCGTGGTCGCCTTCGAGGACCTCCTCTTCGACGCCCTCGCCCCGGCGACCACCGAGCGCCACCGCGCGTTCGTGCGCCTGGAGGACATCAGCCCGGGGTCGGACCCGACCGAACTGCGCACCATGGCCGACTACCTGGCCTCGCAGAAGATCCCCTACGGGATCAACGTCATCCCCGTCTACACCGACCCCCGGGGCGTGTACGACAACGGGACGCCCCAGACCATCACCCTGGCCCAGGCCCCGGACGTCGTCGCCGCGCTCCAGTACATGCTCGCGCACGGAGCCGTCCTCATGAACCACGGCTACACGCACCAGTACGGCAACGTCAACAACCCGTACACGGGCGTCACGGCCGACGACTTCGAGTTCTTCCGCTCGCACGTCGACGCCGCCGACAACGTCATCTACGACGGGCCGCCCGCCGAGGACTCCACCGCCTGGGCCCAGTCCCGGGTGACCGCGGCCCTCGCCGGCTTCGCCGCGGCCGGACTGCCCAGGCCCGCGATCTGGACCACCCCGCACTACGCCGCCTCGGCCGGCGACTACCGCATCTTCGGCCAGAACTACACCGCCCGGCTGGAGCGTCCGCTGTACTTCGCCGGAACGCTGAGCGGCGCGCCCGTGAACCCGGGCCGCTACATCGGGCAGTTCTTCCCCTACGCCGTCAGGGACGTCTACGGTACGACCGTGCTCCCCGAGGACATCGGCAACTACGAGCCGGTGCCGGTCAACAACCATCCGGCGCGGCTCCCGGCCGACCTGATCAACTCGGCCAGGGCCAACCTGGCCGTCCGCGACGGTGTGGCCAGCTTCTTCTACCACCCGTACTACCCCGTGGCGCCGCTCCAGCAGACGATCGACGGCATCAGGGCCCTCGGCTACACCTTCGTGGGCCCGATGGACCTCGCCGACTGAGCGACCCGAACAGGTGAGGAGCTCTCAGCAGTGAACCCGGTGAGGAGGACGGCCGCCGCACTGGCGGCGCTGGCCGTCCTCTTCGTCGCCGCCGGATGCTCCGCGGAGTCCGGCGACGACGAGGACAAGCCCAAGCCCACTCCCTCCTCGGCCGGCGCACCACCGACCGGCCGACCCGACGACGGGAAGACGAGCGAGATGCGCGGCATGACGCTCCCCTCGTGGAACACCGACGACTACGACAGCCCGCAGGCCGCGACCTACATCCAGCAGATCGCCGCCACCGGCACCCGGTGGGTGACCTTCACCCCGACCTGGTACCAGGACCGCGTCACCGACTCGGCCATGCGCACCACCGACGAGACCGCGGGCGACGACAGCCTGCGCACCATCATCCGCCTCGCCCACGACGCGGGTCTCAAGACGATGATCAAGCCCCACGTGGACCTGACCAAGGGCGGCGACCGCGCGGAGATCAGGCCGTCCGACCCGGACGCCTGGTTCACCGCCTACCAGGGCCTCATCACCCACTACGCCCAACTCGCCACCGACAACGGCGTCGACCAGCTCGCCGTCGGCACCGAACTCGCCGGCACCTCCCAGGACGGCGCGCACTGGAGCAGGGTCATCGCCGCCGTCCGCGACCGCTTCAAGGGCCCGCTGACGTACGCCGCCAACTACGACGAGTACAAGAAGATCCCCTTCTGGAAGGACCTCGACGTCATCGGCATCGACGCCTACTGGCCGCTGACCGACAAGGCGACGACCGACACGGCCCAGCTGCGCCAGGCCTGGCAGCCCATCGCCGACGAGCTCGCCGCCTACTCGCAGAGCCAGCAGCGGAAGATCCTCTTCACCGAAGCCGGTTACGTCAGCCAGCGCGGCACCACCACCGCCCCCTACTCCTGGACGGTCAGCAAGCGCGACGGCGACGCCGAACAGGCCGCCGCCTACGAGGCGTTGCTCGCCACCTTCGACGGAAAGCCCTGGTGGGCCGGCGTCTGCTGGTGGATGTGGGACGACTGGCCGGACAGCGGCGAGACGAAGAAGAAGCTCGCGTACACGCCCCACGGGAAGCCGGCGGAGGACGTCCTGAAGAAGTGGTGGGCCGGCGGCACCTGACGGTGCCCCGCGGGCGAGGTGCTCGGCCGCGGCCGGAGCGCCGCCGGGGCGGGTGCGGCGCCGGGCGGCAGAGTGGTCGCATGCGGGAGCGGGATGACGGCCAGGAGTCGTCGCAGGAGCAGCGGGCCGGCTGGTTCGAGCTGTTCTTCGACCTGGTGTTCGTGGTCGTGGTCAGCGTGCTCGCCCAGGGCCTGCGCGGCGATCCCGGGGCGAAGGAGTTCGGCACGTTCCTCGTGCTGTTCTTCCCGGCCTGGTGGGCCTGGGCGAACCTCACGGTGACGATCAACGTGGTCGGCTCGGACCGGCCCCGCGGCCAGGCGCTGCTCCTCGGGACGATGCCCGCGCTCGGGCTGATGGCCGCGGCGGCGCCGGACGGGCTCGGCTCGCGGGCCTGGGCGTACGCGCTGGGCGCGGCCTGGGTCCGGCTGGGGTTCTTCGCGATCTGGCTCGACCGGGCGCGGCGGCCCGGGAGCCCGCTGCCCGTCTGGCGGCCCGTCCTCTACTGCCTCCTGCCCGCCGCGCTCTGGGCCGTGTCCGCCGCCGTGCCGGGGCCGGGGAGGTTCGTCCTCTGGGGCGCGGCGACGGTCCTGGAGGTGGTGCTGCTCTCGGTGCGCGCCGGGATCAGCGCCGAGTTCTACGCCCGCCTGTCGGTCGAGCACCTCGTCGAGCGGATCGGCCTGTTCGTCGTCATCGTGCTCGGCGAGAGCGTCTACACCATCGGCGTCACCCTGTCCGCCCACTTCACCCGGGCGTCGGGGGCGACGGCGCTGCTCGCGTTCGCCGTGGTCGCCGAACTCGCGCTGGTCTTCTTCGTCTGGGGCACGACGGAGGCGGCGCGCGGGCTCGCCCACGTCCAGGCCGAACGCTCCGACCGGGCCATCCGCGACACGGTGATGTACCTCCCCTTCGTCCTGGTCTCCGGTGTGACCGTCATCGCCGCCGCCCTCGGCACCGCCGTGGCCGCGCCCACGCACCACCTCCCGCCGGGCGCCCGCTGGGCTCTGTGCGGCGGCATCCTCGCCTTCTACACAGCCAACGCCGCCATCTCGCTGCGCTACGGCGACGCGCCGCGCACCGTCCTCGCCTGGTACCTGCCCGCCCTGCTGCTCACCCTGGCCGGCCTGGTGCCCGCCTCGGTGTTCCTCCCCGCCCGGGCCGCGGTGGCCTGCGCGGCCCTGGTGGTCTTCGCCCTGGCCAAGCTCGCCCGCCACCGCAGCGCCGCCCGCCGGGGTTGACCGGTCGGCGTCCTCGTGGTTCCGCGCACAGGCGGTCCCATGCCCGCCCGCTACTCGCCCCGTGCACTGACCCATGGGGACATGACGGTCGGGCCGCGCCACATGTGACGACCCGGGTTCCGTTTATGGGGATGCGGGGGCGGTGTGGAACGTCGATTCGTCGCGTTCCGTTCAAGCGCCGCTTACCCCATCATGGAACGGTGTCCGCGCGCCTACGCGCGTAGCACCGCCCCCTGTACCCCCACTGCACGGAGGACTTGACCCATGCTCAGACGCCTTGACGCCGTCCGCCCCCTCGCCCTGGGTGCGGTCGTCCTGACCGTCCTCGCCGGATCGAGCGCCGTCCCCCACCGGGCCGCCGCGGCGACGACCACGACGAACGCCACGACCGTGACGACCGCGACCCCCGCCGCCGCGACCGCACAGCACCGCGTCCTGTTCGACAACAGCAAGGCCGAGACCGCCGGCAACGCGGACTGGATCATCAGCAGCAGCCAGCCGGACCCGCTCGCCCAGAACGCCGCCCCGCAGTCGGAGACGGACTGGACCGGCGCCATCTCCGCCTGGGGCGTGGCCCTCCAGAAGACCGGCCAGTACAGCCTCAAGACGCTGCCGAGCGGCTCCACCATCACCTACGGCACCGGCGGCGCGCTGGACCTCGCCAACTTCGACGAGTTCGTCCTGCCCGAGCCGAACATCCGGCTCAGCGACTCCGAGAAGACCGCCGTCATGACGTTCGTCCAGAACGGCGGCGGCCTCTTCCTCGTCTCGGACCACACCGCCAGCGACCGCAACAACGACGGCTGGGACTCCCCGGCCATCCTGAACGACCTGATGACCACCAACTCGGTCAACAGCAACGACCCGTTCGGCTTCTCCGTCGACCTGCTCAACATCCAGACCGACAACCCGAGGGCGATCAGCGACACCGCCGACCCCGTCCTGAACGGCCCGTTCGGCACCGTCACCGGAAGCATCATCCGCAACGGCACCACCTTCACCCTCAAGCCCGCCGACAACCCCTCCGTCAAGGGCATCGTCTACCGCACCGGCTCCTCCGGCACCACCGGCGCGTTCTTCGTCACCAGCAGCTTCGGCAAGGGCCGCGTCGCCATCTGGGGCGACAGCTCCGCCATCGACGACGGCACCGGCGAGCCCGGCAAGACCGTCTACAACGGCTGGAACGACCCGGCCGGCACCGACGCCGCGCTCGGCCTGAACGCCACCGCCTGGCTCGCCGGCGGCGGCAGCGGCACCACTACCGGCAGCGTCACCCTCACCAACCCCGGTGCCCGCACGGCCACCGCCGGGACGGCCACCAGCGTTCAGCTGTCCGCCACCGACACGGCCGGCGGCACCCTGACCTACGCCGCCTCCGGCCTGCCCGCAGGCCTGGCCGTCAACGCCACGACCGGCCTGATCAGCGGCACCCCCACCACCGCGGGCAGCTACTCCGTGACGGCCACCGCGACCGACTCCACCGGTCCGTCCTCCTCCGTCACGTTCACCTGGACCGTCCAGCCCGCCGGCGGCGGCACCGGCTGCACCCCCGCCCAGCTGCTCGCCAACCCGGGCTTCGAGGCCGGTACGACGGCCGGCTGGACCGAGACCAACACCAGCGGCACCAGCAGCATCAACAGCGGCTCCAGCGAGCCGCCGCACTCCGGCACGTACGACGCCTGGCTCGACGGGTACGGCAGCACCAACACCGACACCCTCGCCCAGACCGTGAACCTCCCGGCCGGCTGCAGCACCTACAACCTCAGCTTCTGGCTGCACATCGACACCGCCGCCAGCAGCACCACCGCCTTCGACAAGCTGACCGTGACCGCGAACGGCACCACCCTGGCGACCTACTCCAACGTCAACGCGGCCGCCGGCTACCAGCAGCACACCATCAACCTGTCCGCGTACGCCGGGCAGAGCGTGACCCTCAAGTTCACCGGCTCGGAGGACTACACCAAGCAGACCTCCTTCGTCCTGGACGACACCGCCGTCAACGTGGCGTGACGCGCGGCCGGTCGGCCTCCCTCCGGGCGGGGGAGGCCGACCGGCGTGATGGATCGTCAGGCCGGGCCGGCGTTCGCGGCATTGACGGCGGCCCCACACCGTCGCTGCTAGCCTCGGCCCATGTCTGCGGAGCGATTCCTGACGCTGGACCCGGCCTCGGCCGACTTCGTCGTCGACGTCTCCAACGTCGTCCGCGACGACGCCCTCCTGAGCGCCCGCAAGGCCGACCTGGAGCGGCTCACCGCGCTCTGCCGCGCGCTGGCCGCGCACGTGGGCGACCACACCCTGCAGATCTACGCCGTCGTGGACGAGTCGCTGCTCGCCGACGCCTACCTCACCCGTGCCGAGCGCGCGCAGCTGCACGACTGGGTCGAGGCCGGTCTGATGGAGCCGCGCACGGTCGCGGACGACCGGCTGATAGAGATCGCCGACCTCTCCGGCGTCTCGGTCGTGAGCGACGACGGGTTCGTCGAGCTCCACCGCCGCTACCCGTGGATCTCCGGCAACCGCGACCGCTTCGTGAAGCCCGTCCCCCTGCCCGGCGGCCGGGTCGGGATCGTCCGGCGGGTCATGCCCGTGCCGGCCGACTGGCAGATCACGCGCAAGGAGGAGGAACGCCTGCTGCTCTCCGCCGGGATGCTCGACCGCCGTACCGGCAGCGGCCCGCGCCGGGAGTTCCTCGAACGCCTCTGGCGCTGCCCCGAGCGCGGCTGCCGGCTCTTCGAGGGCGGGCGCCGCACGGGCGCGGGGCAGGCGCTGCCACGGCACGACCGGGGCCGGGCGGTGTGCCCGGCGCACCGGCTGCCGCTGATCGACCGCGGGCCGCGCCCGAGCCAGGTCGAGGTCAAGATCCACGTGAACGACGAGGTGCAGACGCGCGTCGTGGTCGTGGCCGGGCGCGACGTCGTCGTCGGACGCGACCCGGTGGCCCGCAAGGGGCAGCGGCCCGTCCTCATCGGCCCCTGGCTCACCGGCGCGGCCACCCACCTCGTCAGCCGCTCGCACGTCCGACTGGCCTGCCACGACGGCGTCCTGGAGGCGCACGACACGAGCACCAACGGCTGCCGGGTCCGCTCGGCCGACGGAACCGAGCGCGAGCTCCGGCCCGGTCGGTCGTGGCAGCTGCGGCGCGGGCAGCGGCTGCTGCTGCACGAGTCCGTGTGGGTCGAGATCAGCGGCCGGACCTTCGTCTTCGAGGACGAGACGCCGCTCCCGCAGGCGCCCGTGCGCAGCGAACCGTCGGGGCCGACGATGCTCGGACGGATCCTTCCGAAGCAGGACCACCGCAAGGGCAGGCGTCCGACGCACTGACGGCGCCCGGTGTCGGGGCCGTCACGCCCGGTGCTCGTGGGCGGGCGGGGCGTTCCGGCGGGATCATGGGATGGTGATCCGCAGCGGGATGCGCCGATGAACGTGATCACCGACTGGCTGCGCGGGCTGTCCGGACCAGTGGTGTACGCGGTCGTCGCGGCGCTCGTCTTCGCCGAGGACGCGATCTTCGTGGGCTTCATCGGCTTCGTCGTCCCCGGCGAGACCTCGGCCATCCTCGGTGGCTTGCTCGCGCACCAGGGCAAGGTCTCGCTCGCGTGGATCACGGTCGCCGTCGTCGGTGCCGCCATCCTGGGCGACTCGGTCGGCTACGAGATCGGCCGCCGCTTCGGCCCCTCGCTCATGCAAACGCGCGCGCTGCGCCGGCACGAGGAACGGATCGACAGGGCGCGGGAGTTCATGAGCCGACGGGGCTCGGCGGCGGTCTTCTTCGGCCGGTTCATCGCCTTCCTCCGCACCATGGTGCCCGCGCTGGCGGGCACCTCCCGCATGCCCTACCGCCGCTTCCTCTTCTACAACGCCGTCGGCGGCATCGCCTGGGGCGTCGGCTGCACCCTCCTCGGCTACTTCGCCGGCGCCGCCTACCACCGGATCGAGGGCCTCGCGGGCCGCGTCGCCGCCATCGCGCTGGCGGCGCTCGTCGTGATCGCGGTGGTCGTGTGGCACGTCCGCAGGCGCCGTGCCCGGGGACGCGACGAGAAGTCCTGAGGGGGTCTCGCGCGCGTCCCGGCCCTGGCCCCGGTGCCTCGGCCTCGGGCGACCGGGGGCCAGTCGTCGGTGAGCACGGTTCTGATGGTGTGGGTCACGCCCGGATCCTCGCGTCCGTCCGGGTGTGGGTCGTCATTCCCCGGAGGCGCGGTCCGTCGTCCCGCCGTCGTCGGGATCCGGCCGGGGGGCGTCGGCCTCGAAGTCCACGTCGACCTGCTGTTCGGGGCGGCGCTCCTCCTGGCGGGCGATCGCGCTCAGCACCTGTTCGTCGGCGTCGGTGAGCGGCGGCTGGAGCAGGCTGCGAGGCCACAGGCGGCGCGCCAGGACGACGTTGGTTTCGGCGATGTACACGGTGATCTGCGCGGCCAGGTAGAGCCAGAACAGCAGGCCGATGACGGTGGCGAAGAATCCGTAGACCTGGCCGGCGTGGCGCAGCTCGTGCACGACGAGCAGGGAGCCGAACGCCTGGAGGGCGGTGAACAGGGGGCCCGCGACCGCGCAGCCCGGCCAGAGCGCGCGCGTCGGGACCTCGCGGGGGGTGAGCACGCGGAAGCAGGCCAGGCACAGGGCGGCGTTCAGGAGTGCGGAGACGATCAGTCCGCCGATGCGGGCGGCCGGCCCGCCGAGCGAGGACGCGACGACCGACGCGGCCCCGGTGCCGAGCACCAGGCCGGTGCCGAGCACGACCAGCAGCAGGAGGCTGCGGCCCAGGCGCGGCCAGTAGCCCGGTCGGCGCACGCCCGGGACGTTCCAGATCTCGGCCATGGCGTGCTGGAGCACCTGTGCGATGCCGAGCGAGCCGTAGAGCATGAACAGCATGCCGACGACCAGGGCGAACCCGCTGCCCTGGAGGGAATGGACGTTCTGGCGGAGCTGGTCACCGATGATCGGGAAGTCCGCGAGGGCGGAGTTGAGGACGGACTTCTGCGCACCGGGGTTGCCGTGCAGGACGAAGCCCAGGACGGTGCTCAGCAGGAGGAGCAGCGGGATCAGGGCGAGGAAGCCGTAGTAGGTGATGAGCGCGGCGAGCAGGCCGCCGCGGTCGTCGCCGTACTTCTTGATCACGCCGAAGACCACGGCGGTGGGGCGGTGGCGCTGCTGGTAGCCGTCCACCGAGCGCAGGGCGCGTTCGACCGGGTTCATGCCGTCCTCCTCCGCACGTCGGGCGCGCGGACCCGCCACGGACCGGGCCGCGCGGATGCGTCTGCCCACTGCGCCGGTCCGTACGCCACGCGGGCTCCATGCGAACCTCTGGTGGCTCGGTCGGTCACCCGGCCGGGCCGGGTGTCAGCCCTCCGTCTCGCGCTCGCCCAGCGGGCGGCGCCAGGGCTTCGAGAAGCGGTGCAGCGCCTTGGCGAACGGGTGCTCGGCCTCGATCCGGGCGGACTGCTCGGCCGCGCCGGGGTGGCCGCGTTCGCCGGCCCAGCCGTACCAGTCGATGGCCGCCCGGTACGAGCCGTTGCGCTCGAGGGCGCGGGCGCCGTCCAGGATGGCCCCCAGGTTTCCTGCCTCGCCCGCGCGTCGGAGCCAGCCGAGCGCGATCCGCTGGTCGTGGGCGGTGCCCGATTCGAGGTGGAGGCGGGCCAGCTTGCGCATCGCGCCGACGTCGTTCGCCGTGGCCGCGTGCTCCAGCCAGTGCCGGGCGCGGGCGGGGTCGAGGTCGACCATGGTCAGCGCGGCCGCGCGGTCGCCGGCCTCGGCCAGCGCGCGGTAGCGCTTGACGGCCGCCTTCCTGAGCCGCTTGCGCTCCTGGCTCGTGGCGGCGGTCTCGTGCAGCGCCAGCGAGAGGCGGGCGACCTCGCGGGGCGCGGTGGGATCACCCTGCTGCTCGGCCGCCAGGAAGCAGGTGAGGGCGTGGGTGGGATGGCCGTTGCGCTCGTGGAACTGCCCCTGCTCCCTGGCGGTGAGCGAGGTGGAGGGGATGTGCACCTTCGCGGCGGGCGCCGATTTCGTGGGGGCCTTGGTGAGAGCCTTGGCGGGTGCTTTAGCCGGAGTGGACGCCTTGGTGGTGGCGGCCTTCTTCGCGGGCTTCTTCGCCGGCGCCTGCGCTGGTGCCTGCGCCGTCGCCTGCGCCGTTGCCTTGGCGGGCGCCTTCGCGGGTGCGGCTGCCTTCGCCGGTGCGGCCGCCTTGGCCGGTGCGGTGGTCGCTGCCGCACCCGACGACCCGGGGGCGCGCTCCAGCGCCTTGCGCAGGCGCTCCACTTCCTTGCCCGCCGTAGGGTGGCGCTTCTCGGCGGCGCGCCGGTACCAGGTGAGCGCCTGCTCGGCCCGGCCGGTCCGTTCGAGGATCTCCGCCGCCAGCAGCATGGCGTGCGCATGGCCGGCCTGGGCCGCCTTCAGGTACCAGTGCAGCGCCTCGGGGACGCGCGTCTCCTTGTGGTACCAGCTCGCGAGGTCGAACGCCGTGGCACCCTCGTTGCCCGGCGGAGCGTCCTGGTACGCGGTCAGGAGCGCGCGTTCGCGCCAGGAGAGGCCGACGTCGGGCCGGGCGGCCTTGAGCCGCGCGACGGCGTCGGTGGCCTGCTGGTTGGAGCCCCGGGCCGCGGCCCGCTCGAACCAGAGCAGCGCCTCCGCCCGCCCGGCGCCGTCCGGCTCGGCCTCCGCCAGCGCGCCGAGGCGCATCATGGACTCGGACTCGCCGACCCGCGCGGCCGACCGGTACAGCACCACGGCCTCCGACCCGCGGTGCGGGAAGAACCGGTCGATCAGCTGCGCCGCCTCGCGGGCGGCGGTCGTGTTGCCGGCTCCGGCGGCGAGCAGCAGCCAGTAGAGGGCGGCCTGTAGGTCGCCGGCCGCCCGGACGGCCAGCCCTACCTGTCGCATCGCGTTGGAGTTCCCGGCCTCGGCGTCGGCCCGCCACTTGGCCCCGGGCGCGCCGGCGTACGGCTTGGCGGGCTTCTGCTTGGGCGCGGCGGCTTGCTTCGGCGCGGCTTGCTCGGCCGGGGGTTGCTTGGCGGGGGCTTGCTTGGCCGTGGCCTGCGTCGCCGAGGGCTGCGTCGTGGCCGGCTGTTTCGCCGCCGTCGCCGCCTGGGTCGTCCCCTGCCGCTTGCCGCCGGACGTCGTCGGCGCGGCGAGGTCGCGGTTCTCGCGGTACCAGGCGTCGGCGGTGGCCGAGGTGCCGCCGGTCTGCGACACGGTCAGCGACTGCCGCGGGCCCGCGGGCGCCGCTCGGCGGCGCAGCGGCTCGCGCAGCTCGTTCGCGGCCTGCCAGCGGCCGACGATGGCGGCCAGGACGGCGGAGGGCAGCCAGCCGGTGACGTCCGGCTCGGTGCTCGGCAGGAGGGCGGCGAGCTGGGCGGTGGTCGGCCGGTTCCGCGGGAGGGGCTCCAGGCAGGGGCGGACCACCTTGGCCACCGCCGCGGGCAGGCCGTCCAACCGGGGCCGGCCGGCGAGGATGCCGGACGTGATCTCGGGTTCGGACGCCGAGCCGGTGCCGAACGGGTGGCGGTCGAGCGCCGCGTAGCCGAGGACGAGACCGAGGGAGAACACGTCCCCCGACCGTTCCACCTTCCGGTTCCTGAGCTGCTCGGGCGAGGAGAAGGTGCGGGTGCCGGGGTTGCCCGCCGCGGTGAGGGTGGTTCCGTCGGTGCGCGTGAGGTCCCGGGCGATGCCGAAGTCGATGACGCAGGGGCCGGGGCCGTCCAGCAGGATGTTCGAGAGGTTGAGGTCCCGGTGGACCAGGCCCACGGCGTGGATCCGGGTCAGCGCGTCGATCAGTCCCGCCGCGAGGACCTGCCAGGTGCGTCCCCGCAGCGGCCCGCCGCAGGTGCGCAGCGCCGAGCGGAGGTCGATGCCGCGCATGTAGCGGGTGGCGAACCAGGGTTCGTCGGCGGTGACGTCGTCGGCGACGACCTTCGCCGTGTGCCGGCCGCCGACCGCGCGGGCGGCCCGCACCTCCCGGACGAACCGTTCGAGGTAGGTGCGCCGGTCGTCGGTCGCCAGGCGGTCCGGCCGGATCACCTTGAGCGCGACCTCGCGCCCCGCCCAGTCGCCCGCCTCGATCCGGCGGGCGTAGTAGACCGTGCCGTACCCGCCCTCACCGAGTCTGCCGTACAGCCGGTAGGGGCCGATCCGCTCCGGATCGGTGTTCCAGAGGTGTTCCAACTCGTCTTCCTCGTCGCCTGTTTGACCGTTCCGCCGACCGGGACCGGGACGGGTTCCTCAGCCCGGCAGGGTGGCTTCGTCCGCCCTCGGGGAGCGCCGGGGCGCCTTCGCCGGGACGGCCGCCGGGCGTTCCCCTGGCCACTGCTGGCCGCTTCGGCACAGGACGACGCCGGGGGCGATCAGGATCTCGTCGTCCGGCCCGAAAGGACGGAACAGGGACTCCCGCGGGCGCTGCGGCGACTCCCGCAGGCGCGGAAGGTCCGTCCAGGCGGTGGGCCGCCCGCCGGGCCGGGCTTCGCGGATCGCGCAGCCCGCCAGACTGGTGTCCAGCACCTGGAGGGCACCCCGGCGGGAGGTGAGGACCAGGTGCTCGCGGCTGATCGGCTTCCGGCGCTCCTCCGCGAGGTGGCACAGCTCGATCCGGTCGAGGTTGGCCCGGCCGAGGACGAACTCCTCGCGCTCGTCCTGCACCAGGTTGTGCCAGGCCCGGCACTGCCCGTCCACCATGACCTTCAGCTGGACGCGGGGCCGGCGCGGACCGGTGTCGGTGAGCAGCGTCCCGTGCGCGCGGCAGACCACCCGCCGGCGGCGGAAGGCCGGGGCGGGGTGGCAGCCCACGAGGGGGCACCGCCAGGACCGCTCCAGCACCTTGCGCCGCGGCCGGCCCTGGAAGAGCATCCCGTCGCCCCGCAGCCGGTCCTTCTCGGCCTCGCGGGAGATGTCCCGGTCGGAGTAGACGCGCATGTCCCGCAGGACGAGCCGCACCGGACCGCCGCGCGGGCGCACCGGCTTGAGGAAGCGGTCGCGGTTGCCCTGGATCCACGGGTGCTCCGCCCGGTGCCCGACGAAGTTGTCACCGCTGACGACCCTGATGCGGTACTCGTCGGCCTGTTCGAGCAGATCGAGGTCGGCGGTGCCGACGGAGGCGATCAGCCCCCGGTCCCGCCACTCGCGCAGCAGGCGGGGTTCGTCCGGGTGCCCGTGCTCCCCGTCGAACTCGGGCCGCATCAGGCTGTCGTCGGCGATCGCGTGGACGGTGACCCGGTCGTCACCGGTGAACTCGCGCAGGGCGCGCAGGACCAGGCGCAGCCGCCCGAGCTCCCGGGCCTTCTCCCCGCCCAGCGCGGTCTCCCGCACGACGTTCGACAGGTCGATCAGGTAGTCGACGTCCTCGGCGCCGCCCCGCAGATGACGCTCCATCCGCCGGAACGCGGCCTGATCACTCGCCACTTCCACTCCCGCACGCTCCCGGGCCCCGACCAGTGGTACGAATCTAGCCGGATCGCGCCTGTCGCAAGGGGTAGTTGGCCCATCCCGCGGTTCGGCGGACCCACGGGAAGCCGGGCCCCGGCTCCTGCGCCGCCGGGACGCCGGGGACGAGCGGCGGCCCCGGGTCGAAACCGAGGGCGGACGTCCTGGGGGTGACTACCGGGGACGACGACAGCGCGCGAAGGTCATGCCCCGATGGTGGCGACACCGTTCCGGCAGGTCAATGGACACCCGTAACAACCGGATGGCAGTCCTGCGAACAGCTGCGCGGCCGTCGGGGCCGGCCGGACAGTGATACTCGGTCACGGGCGCCGGGGCGCCGGGCACGAGGAGGCGGGGGCGCCGACGGAGTGACGGCCGGCCGGGGCGGCCGCTGGGTCTCGCGTGGTGAGGCGTGAGAGGCTCGCGTCATGGAACAGCGCGTACTCGGCCGCACCGGCCGTCCCGTCTCGATCGTCGGACTCGGTACCTGGCAGCTCGGCGCGGACTGGGGGGACGTCCGCGAGGAGGACGCCCTGGCCGTCCTGGACGCCGCCGTGGAGGCCGGCGTCACCCTCTTCGACACCGCCGACGTCTACGGCGACGGCCGCAGCGAGCAGTTGATCGGCCGCTACCTGAAGGGCCGCCCGGACGCCGGGGTGTTCGTCGCCACCAAGTTCGGCCGTCGGGTCGAGCAGCGGCCCGAGCACTACCACCTCGCCAACTTCCGCGCCTGGGCCGACCGTTCACGGGCCAATCTGGGCGTGGAGCGGCTCGACCTGGTGCAGTTGCACTGCCCGCCGACGCCCGTCTACTCCTCGGACGAGGTGTTCGACGCCCTGGACACCCTAGTGGCGGAGGAGCGGATCGCCGCCTACGGGGTCAGCGTGGAGACCTGCGCCGAGGCGCTGACCGCGATCGCCCGCCCCGGCGTCGCGAGCGTGCAGATCATCCTGAACGCCTTCCGGCTCAAGCCGCTGGAGCGGGTCCTGCCCGCCGCCGAGGCCGCCGGGGTGGGGATCCTGGCCCGGGTGCCGCTGGCCTCCGGCCTGCTCTCCGGCCGCTACACCCGGCAGACCGTGTTCGCCGCCGACGACCACCGCACCTACAACCGGCACGGCGAGGCCTTCGACCAGGGGGAGACCTTCTCCGGCGTGGACTTCGCGACCGGCGTGGAGGCGGCGGCCGAGTTCGCCGCGCTCGCGCCCGAGGGTGCCACGGCGGCGCAGACGGCGCTGCGCTGGATCACTCAGCAGCCGGGGGTGACGACGGTGATCCCGGGCGCCCGCACCGTGACGCAGGCGCGGGCCAACGCGGCCGCCGCGGACCTGGCGCCGCTGCCGGAGGCCACCCTGGACGCCGTGCGGGAGCTCTACGACCGCCGGATCCGGCCGCAGGTGCACGACCGCTGGTGAGGTCGGCAGGCCGTGGGGCCACAGTGGCAGAAGGCGCGTGCGGCAACGGTGCCCGTGGGTGATGACGGCTCCGAGGGCCTCCCGCGCGACACCGCCGCGCTCGCCGCTGGCCGGTGTGGTGATCACGCTGGAGCTCACCCACGCCCTCGCCGGGCACGACCTGACGGAGGAGCACCACCGCGAGCGTCTTGTGCCGCGCCCGGATGCCGCACCGCAGGTCGTCGGGGCAGGTCAGGGGCGCTGACGGCGCCGCGGAGGGTGCCTGTCGGCGGGCCCGGCGGGGCCCGATCCGGCGGCACAGTAGCGTTACGTTGATATGGCATGTACGCTGCGTGTCGCTGGTTGAACACCATGCGGGCCTGGTCGCCACTCCGTGGGGGGAGTCACGTCCAGGCCCGGTCGCCGGCCAGGCCTCGGTTGGGCTCGTGGGGGAGTTCCAGCCGAGGCCATCGGTGGCTGTCGTCGTTATGCCCGCGCTGACGGTGTTTCAGTCATGACAAGCCGTGCAGCTTTCGGCGGAGGGGAACTTTTTTGCGAGTACCGCCGCCGGGGGCGCCTCGGCCGCCGGGCCTCAGGGCTCCAGGCGGATCCGGACGCGGCGGTTCTGGCGGCCCTTGTTCTCCACCTTGACGACGCTGATGCGGCCGATCTGGCCGGTGGAGGCGACGTGGGTGCCGCCGTCGGCCTGGGCGTCGAGGCCGACGATGTCGACCACGCGGACCTCGGGCATGTCCGGCGGCGCCTTGAACTGGGTGCGGACGAGGTCCGGGATGGCCTCGGCCTCCTCCTTGGGCAGCGTGCGGACCACGATCTTGCGGTCGGCCGCGATCTCCGCGTTGACGGCGTCCTCCAGGGCCTGCTTGAAGCCCGGCGGGACCTCCGGCAGGTTGAAGTCCATCCGGGCCTCGCCCGGCTCCATGTTGTTGCCCGTCACCAGGGCGCCGAAGTCCCGGAAGACGGTGCCGCACAGGACGTGCAGCCCCGAGTGGGTGCGCATCAGCGAGCTGCGCCGCTGGTCGTCGAGGGCGCCGGTGACGGTGGTGCCCGCGGGCGGGACGGGGTCGCCCGGGGCGGGCAGCAGGTAGAGGTCGTCGCCCTTGCGGGTGCCGATGATCGAGGTCTGCACGCCCTGCCAGATCAGCACGCCGTGGTCCGGCGGCTGACCGCCGCCGCCGGGGTAGAAGGCCGAGCGGTCCAGGACGATCCCGGCCTCGGGATCGCCCGGATCGGACCACAGGACCGTGCAGTCCCATTCCCTCAGCGTGACGTCTTCCCAGTCCAGCCGGTGCGTGCGGCCGTGGTGGTCGATTCCCATGGGCAGTCGGAGCCGCGGTCGCCCGACCGGGCGCGCAGGCTCCTTCTCCTTTCCGGTGACACTGCGGTGCTTCTGCGGTACTCGTGCGGTGGGTGAGCGGAACCCGAGCGGAATCCCAGCGGGGCCCGAGTGGTGGGCGTGGCGATCTCCGCGCGAGGACCTGCCCGAACCCGCCCGGACGGCCCCGCGTCGCCAGCCGCTCCGAGCATACGCGGTCCGTCGTGGGACACGTGACGCTACGTCAACTCACCAATCGCAGCAGCGCGGCGGTCGCGGCGCCGAGCGCCACCACCAGGAGGAAGGGCGCCCGCAGGACCGCGGCCACCACCGCGACGCCGAAGCCCGCCGCGCGGGCGTCCAGGACGAGGTCGTGGCCGCGGCTGAAGGTCTGCACGGCGACCAACGCCGCCAGCAGGGCGACGGGCAGCAGCGCCGAGATCTCCTGGACCCGCCGCCGCTTGAGCACCGACTCCGGCACGCACAGGCCGGCCAGCTTGAGCAGGTAGACGCCGAGGCTGCCGAGGAGGATCGCGGTCCACATCAGCGGCTCTCCTTCCGCAGCGCGAGGGCGGCCGCGCCGGCGACCAGACCGGCGAGCAGCACCGGCACGCCGACGGGCAGCAACGGCACCCCGGCGATCGCGACGGCGGCGGCCGCCACGGCCACCGCCCAGAACCGCCGTTCGCGCAGCCGGGGCATCAGCAGCGCGACGAACGCCGCGGGCGACGCGACGTCCAGGCCGAGCGCCTCGGGGTCGGGCAGGACCTTGGCGCCGAGCGCGCCGGCGAGCGTGGCGATGTTCCAGCACACGAAGACGGCCGCGCCGGTGGCGTAGAACGCCAGCCGGGCCTCCCGCTCGGTGGCGCGGCCCATGGACATCGCCGAACTCTCGTCGAGCACCAGCTGCGCGGTGGCCGCCCGCCGCAGTCCGCCGACCCGGAGGAGGGCGGACAGGTTCAGCCCGTAGAGGCTGTTGCGCACGCCGAGCAGGGTGGCGGTCGCCGCGCCGGTGAGGGCCGCGCCGCCGGCCCCGAGGACGCCGATCACGGCGAACTGCGAGGCCCCGGAGAACATCAGGAGCGAGAGCACGCAGCTCTGCGGCACCGAGAAGCCGGCGACGACGGCCAGGGCGCCGAAGGACAGGCCCAGGGCGCCGACCGCGAGCCCGACGCCCACCGCGTCCCGCAGCACGGCGGCTCTCCGCCGCGGCCAGCCGTCGGCGGTGGGTACCGGACTCGCGGTGGATTGCGCTTTGGTCATGTGTCCCGCTCTCGCAGCACGATCGTCAGTTCGTCGTGCGCCTTGGCGCACAACTGGGCGGCCGCGTCCGGGGATTCGCCCTCGGCGATGACGTAGCCGAGCCGATGGTATGCGTTCCGGGCGGGCTCCACGCGCTGTTCCGGGCGAGCCGTGACGGTGACATGACGGACACCTTCGAGAGCCTGGGCCGCCCCGGTCCCGGAGACGTGCGAGAAGGTGCCCGCACGGTCGGGGAGGAGGAAGCGGATGGCGGCGGCCTTGGTGGGGGTGCGGTTCAGCCGGGGCGGGCGGCCGAGGGCGGCGCGGAGCTGTTCCTGGAGCAGGTGGATCCCGGTGGAGAGCCGGACGAGTTCGGGGATCATCCCGCCCGCGAGGCGGCCGTTGACCTCGATGACGGCCGCGCCCTCCGGGGTGAGCCGGACCTCGGTGTGGGCGGCGCCGCTGGTCAGTCCGACCGCCCGGACGGCGCGCCGGGCGGCCCCGCTCAGCTCGTTCGCGACGTGCGGCGGTACCGCGGCGGGGAAGACGTGGCCGTGCTCGACGAAGTGCGGCGGGCCGGCCAGGTGCTTCTGGGTGACCCCGACGCAGTGCACCTCGCCCGCCCAGCTGAACGTCTCGACGCTGAACTCCGGACCGTCCAGGTACTCCTCGACGAGTACCGTGCCGGCCGTGGCCTGCCCGCGGACGTTGACCCTCTCGGCGAGGATCACCCGGCTCTGCGCGACCGCCTGTTCGGCCGTCGAGCAGAGCAGCACGTGGTTGGACCCGCTGTCGTCGGCCGGCTTGACCACGCAGGGCAGGCCGACCCGGGCCACCGCCTCCGGCGCCTGCGCCGGGTCGGTGAGGATCGCGAAGCGCGGCTGGCGGACGCCGGCCTCCGCCAGGCGGGCCCTGGTGACCGCCTTGTTGCGGCACGCGGTCATGCTCTCCACGGAGTTCCCCGGCAGGCCCAGGAGCGTGGCGAGTTCGGCCACCGCGGGGAGGTAGAAGTCGCTCGTGGTGGCGACCCCGGCGATCTCCTCGCGGCGCCAGCCGGCGCGGACGGCCTGGCGCAGCGCCGCGGCCGAGTTGGTGTCGCAGGTGACCACCTCGCAGCCGGTCCCGGCCACGTCCGGGTAGCGCTCGGGGGAGTTGGTGAGCAGGACCGGGGTGAGTCCGAGGTCCCGGGTGAGCCGCAGGGCGAGCATGCCGGTGCCGGTGGTGTTCGACTCGACGAAGAGCAGGCGCTGGCGGTCGGCGGAGCGTTCGATCTCCTCGGCGCGCGACCAGCGCTCGGCGACCTGACCCGGGGTGATCGTGACGGGCGCGGTGGCGGGTACCTGCCGGTCCACCCGGTGCTCGGTCCAGTAGGCGTCGTCGTAGATGGTGCGCGTGTAGCGGTCGCCGCGGTCGGGGAGGATGCCGACGATCTTCGTGCCCGGAGTCGCCCGGGCCGCGAGGTGGCGCAGCAACCGGTAGACGGATCCGGAGGTGTTGCCCGCGAAGATCTGTTGGTCGCGGGCGAGGTCGCGGGTCGCGGTGAAGGCCTCCAGGTCGTTGAGCCAGTGCACTTCGTCGATCAGCCGCCGGTCGAGGTTGCCCGGCATGAGGCTGTTGCCGAGGCCGCTCTGCTTGCGTCCGGGCTGGTCGGGCTGGCCGAAGAGGACGCTGCCGACGGAGTCCACCCCGACGACGCGCAGCGCGGGCAGGGTGGTGCGCAGCTGCCGCGCCGTGCCGCAGAGCGAGCCGCCGCTGCCGACCGAGCCGACCAGGACGTCGAACCCGCCGAGGTCGTCGAGCAGTTCGGCCGCCAGGGCGCGGTAGCCGGCCGGGTTGTCGGGATTGCCGTACTGGTCCGGCCAGAACGCGCCGGGGAGTTCGGCGCGTAGCTGCGCGAGGAGTTCCAGCCGGGCGCCCTGCCAGCCCGTCCCGGTCATGGCCTCGACGATGTGGACCTCGCAGCCGAGGGAGCGCAGCTTGGCGAGGGTGATCTCGTCGATGCGCGGGTCGGTGACGATGTGGACGGGGTGGCCGAGCGCGCGGCCGACGAGGGCGACGCCGAGGGCCATCGTCCCCGACGAGCTCTCGACGATCGCCGCGCCGTCGGGCAGGGCGCCGGTCCGCTTGGCGGTCAGGATGATGTTGCGGGCGACCCGGTCCTTCATCCCGAAGAGGTTCTGGCACTCCAGCTTGGCAAAGACCTCCACGCCGGCGGGTGCGTCAAGGCGCAGCCGGACGAGTGGGGTGTGGCCTATCGCGTCGACAACACTGTCAAAGAGCACAGTCTCCTCCGATGGAGCCGGCGTGGTGGACAGAGGGGGGCGGGGTGTCGTAATCGGCCTTGCCGAGCGTGCGGTGGACCTCGACCGTGCCCGGGAGGCGGGCGCAGCGGGCGAGGACCCGTTCGAGCCGCTGCGGGTCGGTGCCGTGTTCGCCGAGGAGGATGCCGAGGACGGTGCCGCTGTGGGCGACGACCAGGCCGAGGCCGTCGTGGTCGCGGCAGATCCGGTGCAGCTCCTCGAAGTCGGGGCGGGGGAGGCGGCGGGTGTGCAGTTCGGCACTGCGGGTGGCGACCTCGCCGACGGCGGCGAGGTCGCCGGAGCTCACGGCGGTGCTCAGGGTGTCGAGGAGGTCGCGGTACTCGCGGCGTTCGCGCATGGTCGGCGCGGTGACCGTCTGGTTGAAGTCGACGGTGTCGACGGTGCCGCCGGGGTCGTGGGCCACGACGGTGAGCGGGGGCAGGAAGCCGAGCCGCTCGCGCAGGCGCACCTCGCGGTGGTAGTAGCTGACGACGCCCGCGTACATGACGCCGTCGGAGGGTTCGATCCCGCGCAGGAAGTACTCGATCTCGGGTTCGGTGAGGGTGATCCCCAGGGCGTCGGCCACGGCGCGGGCGGTGGCGACGAGGTCGGCCGAGGAGCTGGCGAGGCCCTTGCCCTCGGGGATCGCCGTGTCGAGCGCCAGGGTGCCGCCGCCGACGTAGCCGTGGGCGCGCAGGATCCGGGTGGCCAGCTGTCGGGACTTGCGCTTCCAGGTGGGTGTCACCGTGATCTCGTCGGTGGTCGTGGTGGCCCGGAAGACCGCCGTCGACCAGGCGTCGATGGGCAGGGTGACCAGGAACCGGCGCTGGCGTTCGAGGAGCATCCCCTGCAGCAGCTCGCCGAAGGTGCCGTTGGCGGTCCCGATGCCCGCTTCCTTCCGTATGAACATGGTGGTTTCCTCGTTGACCGTCATTGGACCGTCATGGGCCGTCATGGACCGTCACGGACGGGTGGTGGCCGTCGCCGGGCGTCGGTGGGTGTCCGTGATCGTGGGGTGCCGTGCCCCCCGGCGGTTCGGGTGGCGGTTCGGGCGGGCTGCTCCGGCGGGCAGCTCAGGCGGACGTGAGGCCCAGCAGGCGGTCGGTCTCCGCGCAGGCCTCGCGGATCCGGCGGCGCCGGGCCGCCCAGGCGGCCTCGTTCGCGTCGTAGCGGCCGCTCTGGTCGGCGAGCATCGCGCGGACCTCTTCCGGCCGGGTCGACCCTGCGGAGACCTTGCGCCGGATGCCCGCGCCGGCGTCGAACGCGGTCGCCAGCAGGCGCTGCGGCTCGGCGATCTCGAGGCCGTGCTCCTGCGCGACCTGCCGCAGCAGGTCGGGCCGGACGTCCTGCGGGGACGCGCCCTGCCCGATGGCCGCCAGGACGTAGCCGCCGGCGACCACCTGGGCCGTCCGCCATGGCACGCCCTGTTCGAGGGTGAGCAGGTTGGCGAGCGTGAACCCGCCGAGGTACTCGCGCTCGCAGGCCTCGCGCATGCGGTCGGCGCGGAACTCCAGGTTGTCCAGGACGGCGGTGGCGAGCGTGAGGGCGCTCCGGGCGGTGCGGAACGCCGTCAGGACGTTGGCCCCGGCCTCCTTGGAGACCTCGACCGAGTTGGAGTACGGGGTGTTCCGCTGGCCCGTCAGGGTGTCCACGTGGAAGGCGGCGAGGTGGGCCGTCTTGCCGCGGATCCGTTCCAGGAGCGGGAAGTTCTTCTTCTGCGGCATCGCCGAGGAGATCCCGGCGTAGGCGTCCGGCAGGTCGATGAAGCCGTACTCGCTGCTGCCCCAGGAGATCAGGTCGGTGGTGAAGCGGCTCAGCACGACGCCGAACTGCGAGAGTTCGCCGGTGATGCGCAGCGCCCAGTCCCGGGAGGCGACCGCCACGAGGGCGTGCGGGCGCGGGCCGGCGAAGCCGAGCAGCCGGGCGGCGCGGTCACGGTCCCAGGGGAGTTCCTGGCCGGCCATCGCGCCGGCGCCCAGCGGGCACAGGTCGATCTCGTCGTAGGTGGCGAGGAGCCGGCGGGCTGCCGACAGCACCTCCTCGCCGACGGCGGCGAGGTAGTAGCCGGGCGTGATGACCTGCGCCGCCTGGGCGTGGGTGTAGCCGGGCATGAGCAGCTCGGCGCTCTCCCCGGCCAGGCGGTGGGCGCAGCGGCCGAAGGCGAGCAGGGCGTCGGCGGTGAGCGCCAGCTGGTGCCGGGCGAACATCACCTGGGCGCAGGCCTGCAGGTCGTTGCGGCTGCGGTCGACGTGCCAGGCCGGGACGGGAGCCGGCAGCTGGTGGTCGACGTGCCGCTCCAGGGCGAACGCGATGTCCGACATGTTGCGCTCGGGGTCCGCGGAGACCGTGGTCGCCGTGATGCCGTGCAGCGCCTTGCCGATCAGCTCGGCCTGCCCCGCGTCGATCAGGTCCATCCGGAGGTACTCCAGGGCGAGTACCTTCTCGATCGCCAGGTACCAGGGGAGGAGGTGCTCCACCTCGAACGCGAACTGGGGGGCCAGGACCTCGTCGTGCAGCAGGGTGTGCGGGTTGGCGGTGATCCTTCCGGTCAGTGGTCCTGCCACGGGTCACCGGCCTTTCTTGCGGATGGTGAAGGCGAGGCTCTCGTGCTCGTGGAAGTACGGCCGGTAGCCGGCGTGCGGGGGTTCCATCCAGCGCAGCAGCTCGACCGCGGCGACCTCGTCGGCGAACCCGGCGTCGGCGAGGTAGGCGTCGAGGTCGGGGCGGTCGAAGAAGCGGCAGTAGAAGTCGGCGTGGTCCAGGTACTCCTTGGGCCGGATCTCCTTCATGCCGGGGTCGCCGACCTGACAGTCGTTCATCGTCCACATGTTCGCGACGACGTGCCCGCCGGGGCGGCAGATCCGGTACAGCTCCTGGAGCGCCTTGACGGGCTCGGTGAGGTGGCCGAGGAGGTCCCAGCAGAAGATCCCGTCGACGGAGTCGTCGGGCAGGCCGGTCGCGAAGGCATCGGTCACCTTGAAGACGACGTTGTCGGCGTTGGCCTTGGCCACCACCCGGCGGGCGATCCCCATCGCGTTGCGGGAGGTGTCGCCGCCGAGGACGACGGTGGCCGCCTGGGCGAGCGGGGGCAGGTTGCGGCCGTCGCCGCAGGGCAGGTCCAGGACCACGAAGGCGTCGTGGTCGGCGAACAGCTTGGCCGCGTTCACGACGTAGGGCACCGGCGGGTCGCCCCAGAGGTTGGTGTGGCCGTCGTCCAGCCGGTACGCGTCGTTCCACTGGCCCTTGGCGAGTTCGTCCTGCTCGTTGGCGGCGCCGGGGCGGCCGGTGGTGGTGTCGGTGGTCACGGGGCGTTCCTCTCGTCAGTCGAGGGCGAAGAGCTCGGCGACGCAGCGGTGGGCGTCGACGAAGGCGCGCGAGTAGCCGGGGGTGGGGACGAGGTGGTTGTAGAAGGTGGCGCCCTCGCACAGGGGCCCGATCAGCCACAGCCGCGGGTCGCTCACGCCGGCGGCGTCGACCGGGTGCAGCGAGGCGTCGACGTCGGCGCCCCGGACGGCGGTGCTGTCGGGGAGGAGGCGGCGGATCCGGCCGTCCTCGTGGAGGGAGCGGATCAGCGGGCTGGCGGAGGCGTCGGCGGCGGGCCAGGGCGAGTTGCCCGCGCAGAGCCAGTCGACGTCCTCGCGGTGCGGGGTGGCCAGGCGGGTCGAGGCGATCGTCCACCGGCCGTCGGCGTCGTTCCAGTGCAGCGACGGAGCCGCGCCGAACGGCGTGCGCACGACGCCCGCCTCGATGAGGGCGAGGAGTTCGGCGTGCCGCTCCTTCTGGGGGCCCACCACGGCGCGGTTGAACAGCGGCACGGTGGTGCGCAGGAACCGGTCGAGGGAGGCGTCGCTCAGGCCGCCGAAGTTGACGGCGTCGCGCAGGACGTCGCGGACCTCGCGGACGGCCTCCAGCGCCGCCTTCAGCGGGCTGTGGTCCAGTCCGCGTTCGGCCTCGACGAGATCGTGGTGAATCGTTTCCGCCAGCCACTGCTGATAGCCGCCGCTGTCGCGCAGTTCCATCGCGGCGGAGTCGTCCCAGGCCTTCAACGGGTCGAAGGAGCCGTGCAGTTGGTCGAGCAGGTCGAGCGTCGCGGGGAGCTTGTCGGTGTCGGCCGCCGCGGTGAGCTCGGCGGCGAGCGCCGCCTCGGCGTCGGCACCGCCCTCGACCAGGGCGCGGCACCGGTGGTAGGCGATCCGCATCTCGGTCAGCAGCAGCGGGAACAGGCAGTCGTCGAAGTCGAGCGGCCCGGCCTCGCGGAACTCGGCCACCGCCGCCCGGGTGAGGACCAGCGGCTGAAAGCGGCTGTTCATTCGCATGCGGTGCGGGCGGGCCCGGAACGGAACTCCGGAGCGGGAATAGAGGAGCAATTGCGGTTCGCCGCCGCCGCGCCGATAGCGCAGCCGCCCGCCGTCCCGGGAGAATCGGCCGCCGCGGCCGACCGTCAATGCGGCGATGACGTCCATGGCCGACAGGCCGAATCCGGCGACCGCCACCGAGTCCTCCGGCGCGATGACCGCGAGTTTGCCGGGGAGCGGGTACGGGTCGCCGATGTGACGGGCGGCGGCCGACGGGAATTCGGCCGCGACCGGCAGGGAATTCTCCCGGTTGGGGACGTGGCCGACGGTCAGGAAGGCGTAATCGGTGGCGACGGTGGAACCGTCGGCGAGGCCGATCCGGACGCCCGGGCCGGGAGCCGAGGACAGCGAGGTCGCCAGGGAGCGGTGCACGTTCACGCTCATCCAGGAGGGGGCCCGTTCCCGCAGGCGGGCGAAGAACCACTGCAGGTACTCGCCCAGCACCCGCCTGGGCAGGAAGTCGTTGGGGCGGATGGGCCGGCCGGTGCGGCCCACCGTGTACCCGTCCCCGGCGATCATCAGACCGCGTTCGGTCACCCACTCGTACAGGCTCGGGCCGTCCTCGCCTGCGTACGCCCCGACCGCGTCCCGGTCGGGGAACATCGATATCTCGCCGCACAAGGTATTCAGCAGTAAGTAGTCGGGCTGTGAGACGGAATGGAGTCCCTCGCCCCCGGATAAGGGGTCGATGACCTCCACGCGTAACCGGCCGGGTGGTGCACCGTTCTTTCCGGTCCTGGGTGCCAGGGTGACGATCCGTTCAAGGATGCTGCAACCGCGAGAACCCATGCCGACGATGGCGATTGAATACTCCGATGACAAGTGAGACCCCCGGAGACATAGAAGTCGATGAGATCGACGGCGGCCACGCTACGCGACCGACATCCCAAAGTCCATACTCCGATTATCCGGTGGCGCAGCAGGAGAGTCTGTGTTCGATCGGTGTGGCGCGAGGGAATTCGATCAATTCGTGGGCTTCGTGGTGTCCGTGGGGATCCTGAGACGATTTCCGGACCGGGCGTGAACTCGCGTTCAGTCCGGTTTCCGCCAGCGCGTCGGACCACCGGGACGTTCGCGTCCGGTGGGTATCCTGCCGGGGACCGCCCGACACCGGAACGCGCCTGGAGCACGTGATGGCAGCGCTGGAGACCGGCACCCTGGACGTCCCCGGGGCGCGCCTGCACTTCGAGGTCAGGGGCACCGGACCGCTGCTCCTGCTGGTGCCCGGCGGCGCCTCGGACGCGGCGGTCTTCGAGCCGCTGGCCGAGCAACTCTGCGCCCGCTACCGGGTGCTGAGCTACGACCCGCGCGGGATCTCCCGCAGCCCGCTGACCGGGCCGCCGGTCGACCAGCGGGTCGACGTCCAGGCGCAGGACGCGCTCCGGCTGCTCGACCGGCACGCCTCGGGCGACGGGCCCGTCCTCGCCTTCGGCAGCTGCGCAGGTGCGCTCGTCGCCCTCGAACTGCTCCTGACGAAGCCCGACCGCGTGGCCGCGGTGGTCGCCCACGAGCCCCCGGCGATGCGGCTGTTGCCGGACGGGGAGGCGCAGGTGGCGTTCTTCGAGGAGGTGCACGAGACCTACCGGCGCGACGGGGTCGCGGCGGCGATGCTGAGCCTCGCGGGTGCCTTCGGCGGACGGCCGGCGCCCGCGCTGCCCGAAGTGCGCGACAACACCGCGTTCTTCCTGGCCCACGTCATGCGGCCGACGACCGCGTTTCCCGTGGACGTCGCCGCGTTGGCGCGGCTGGCCGCCCGGATCACGCCGGTCGGCGGCCTGGAGTCGCGCGGTTACCTGATCCACCGTCCGGTCGCCGAGCTCGCCGCCCTCCTCGGCCGCGATCTGGTGCTGTTCCCGGGCGGGCACGCCGGGTACGCCAAGCACCCGGAGGAGTTCGCCCGGCAGCTGGACGTGCTCCTGGCGCCGGAGGAGCCGGAGGCGACGCCGTGCGGCTCGTGATGGGGGCGCAGAACTGCGGTTTCGGGCCGGCCGCCGAACTCGTGGCGGTCGCACGGGCGTTGAGCGGTCATGAGCGGATCTTCGTCGGGGACGGCGTGGCCGCCGAGTTCGCCCACTGCAATCCGGACGCCTTCGACGAGATCCGCTCCCCGGCGCCGCGCTGCGCCGGGCTGCGCCGGCTGCTGGACGGCTGCGACGGCGTGGTGTCCGTGATGGACGCCGACCTCGTGCTGCACGGCGTGCTCGCGGAGCGGCCGGTGATCCTGCTGGACAGCCTGTTCTCGTTCTGGCGCCGGGAGCGGCCGCTGGCGGAGATCCTGCGGCTGTGTGAGACGCTTCCGCGGACCGGCTTCGGGGCGGCGGACCGGCACCTCGGTGAACTCTCCCCGCACGAGCGGGTGCTGGCCGCCCATCTGCTCGCCACCCACGGGTTGGTGCAGAACTTCCCGGGCGTCCGGCAGCGCATCGCGGAGTTCGCCGCCCTCGGCGTCGGGCGGGTGCCCCGGACGACCGGCGCGCTGGTCGACCACAACGGGCTGCGGGCGGCGGCGGGCGGGGGGACGTCCGCGCCGTCCGCGCCGGCGTACGACCTGCTGGTGAACCTCGGCGGGTTCCGCAACTTCCTGCTCGACTTCGACGAGCACAACGACTACCTGCTGCTGATCGAGCGCTGGCTGCCCGATCTCCTGCGCGACTGGCCCCGCTTCCGCCGGGTGCTGGTCTGCGGCGGGCCGTTCGGTGGCCGGCGGGCGCGCACCGTCGCGGTGGACGGACGGCTGGCGGACTGCCGGCTGGTGCCGCAGCGCGAGCTGCTCCGGCACGTCGCCACCACCCCGCACTACCTGCTGACTCCCGGCCTGACCGCCCTCCACGAGGCGCTGGCCCTCGGCCGCCTCCCGCTCGCGCTGCCCGAGCAGCACTACGCGCACCTGTTCACCGTCCGCCGACTGGAGCGGACCCTGTTCGCCAAGACCGCCGTCGGTCTGGCCGCCCTGGTGCCCGGTCACCCGGTCCCCGAGGACGACGTCGCGGGGACGGCGGCGCTGGTCGAGCTGGCCGGGCGGATCCGCCGCGACGACACGCACTACGATCGGTTCCGCCGCTGCCTGAACGAGCGGATCGAGCAGTACCTGACGCTCGGAGCGGCGGAACGGCGGGCGGGCGTCGAGGAGTTGCGCGCGGCGATGGACGGACCGCCGCTGAGGGAGATGCTCGCCGAGGTGCTGGCCTGAGGCGGGCCGACTCGAAGGGAACCGGCAGTCGCGCTCCATCTGATACAACTGTATCAACGGGGGATGGGCATCGAGGGGGCGCGGGATGCGCAGTACGCGGATGGCACTTGTCCGGGGCGCGATAGCCGCCCAGGTCCTTCTCACCGCCGTGTGGTGGGTCGGCGGGCTGACGGAGGGGCGGGGCTACCGGATCTCCGCGCACGGGATCAGCGACCTGGGGGCGCGGACGGCGGATCACGCGGGGCTCGTGCTGGCGGCGCAGGGTGTCGCGGGGGTTGTGACCATCGTGTTCGCCCTCTTCGCGCTGGGCCCGGCACTCGCCGCTCCCGACGGGCGGCTGCCTGCGGAAGCCTGGCTGGTCGCCGCGTCCCCGCTGGGGCTGGACAACGTGTGGGACGTCCTCTTCCGCCTCGACTGCCGGGCGGCCGACCCCGGTTGTGTGCAGAGCCTCGGGACGGGCTCGTGGCGGGCGGCGGGACACCTGGCGATCTCGTTCGTCGGCTTCCCGGTGCTGGTGATCACCCCGTCCGTCCTGGCCGCCCGCTTCCGCGCGAACCCGGCGTGGCAGGTCTGGTCCGGGCGCGCCCTCGCCTTCAGTCCGGTGATGTTCGTCGGCGTGATCGCCTTCGTCGGGCTGCACGGCCACGACGGCGCCGGCTACGCGGAACGCGCCCTCGCCCTGGCCGCGTCGACCGGCGTGGTCCTGCTGGCCCTCGGGACGCGCCGGGCCCTGGCCGCGCCCCCGGGGCCGGCGATCAGATGACGTCGGCCAGCTCCCGCAGCAGCCGGGCCTTCGCCCGTGCGCCGATGATGCTGCGCACGGGCTCGCCGTCGCGGAAGAGCACCATCGTCGGCATGGAGAGGATCGAGTAGGCCGCCTGGGACTCGGGGTTGGTGTCCACGTCCACCTGGACGACCTTGAGTTCTCCCGCCTTCTCCCGGGCGATCTCCGCGAGCACCGGTGCGACCGTCCGGCACGGCGGGCACCAGTCGGCGGTGAACGTCACCAGGACCGGTACGTCGGCCGCGAGCACCTCGGCGGCGAAGCTCGCGTCCGTCACGGTCGGAATCTCCGTTCCCGTCATCTCAACTCTCCTCATGTCGCGCGGGGGCGGTGGACAGCTCGCAGTGCGGCTCGGGACCGCCCGGGTGGTCGGCCCCGGCCCGGAGCTCGGCGCGGGCCAGCTGGGCGGCGACCCGGTCGCGGACCTCGGCCAGCCGGGCCAGGCACGCGTCGAGCTCGGCGAGTCGGCTGCGGTAGACGTCCAGCGAGGCGGGGCAGGAGTCGCCCTCCGGGTGCCCGGCCTGGAGGCACTCGACGAACGGGCGGGTCTGCTCCAGGTCGAACCCGAAGTCCTGGAGCGTCCTGATCTGCCGCAGGAGCCGAAGGTCCGCCTCGTCGTACGCCCGGTAGCCGTTGCCGTTGCGCCGGGCGGGCAGCAGCCCGCGCGACTCGTAGTACCGAAGGGTGCGGGTGCTCGTCCCCGCCTGTGCCGCCAGCTCGCCGATCCGCATGGGAAGAACGCTAGACGTTGACGCCGACGTCAAGGCCAGCGGTGTCGTTCAGAGGTGGCCGGTACGGGTGTGCCCGGAGAGCGGCGCGCGCTACGCTGCCCCGGCACTCTGCACGGGGGAGAGGCGACGATGACGCAGACGTACGAAGAACCCTGGTACGCCACCGGGTTGAGGGCGGGCCTGGAGCTGGTCGGGTGGATCGGGCTGCCGATCGCGCTGTGGCCGCTCTCGGTGCTGCTCGCGATCGGGGTGGACGTCGTGCTGGTCGGCGTGCCGGCCGTGCTGCAGACGCCCGGGGACAAGCGGGCGACGGTCGTCGCGGTGCCCGGGTGGGTCACGGTCCTGATGGTGCTCGCCGAGCTCGCCGGGGCCGTCGCCGCCGGCTGGCTGCTGTTCCCGGTGTGGGCGGCGGCGCTCGTGTCCGTCCTCGCGCTCGCCTGCTGCGGCACCGAACTACCGCGCTGGCGGTGGCTGGTGACGCTCAGCGCGGCCGGCGGGCGCGTTCGGTGACGTTGCGGGCCATGCGGCCGAAGACCACCGAGTGGAACGGCGCCACCGACCACCAGTAGGCGTGTCCGGCCAGGCCGTGCGGGTGGAACAGCGCGCGCTGCCGGTAGCGGGTGCCGTGCCCCCCGTCCGGGGCGACGGAGAGCTCCAGCCAGGCCAGGCCGGGCAGCCGCATCTCGGCGCGCAGCCGCAGCAGGCGCCCCGGTTCGATCTCCTCGACCCGCCAGAAGTCGAGCGAGTCCCCGACCCGGAGGCGGGCCGGATCGCGCCGGCCCCGGCGCAGGCCCACGCCGCCGGCCAGACGGTCGAGCAGGCCGCGCAGGGCCCAGGCGAGCGGGAAGGAGTACCAGCCGTTGGCGCCGCCGATGCCCTCGATCACACGCCAGACGTCGGCCGGCGCGGCGGCGACGGTGCGTTCCCTGAGGTCCTGGTAGAGGCTGCCGCCGGCCCAGTCGGGGTCGGTGGGCAGCGGGTCGCTGGGGGCGCCGGGCAGGGACGCGGAGGACCAGCGGGTGGCGACGTCCGCGTCCTTGATGCGGCGCAGCGCGAGCGCCACGGCGCGGTCGAAGCCGATCAGGCCCTCAGGCGGGTCGGGCACCCACCGGGCGATGTCGTGCTCGCCGCACACGACCTCGTGGCGCAGCGACTCGACGAGGGGCCGGGCGATGGAGCCCGGTACCGGGGTGACCAGGCCGACCCAGTGGCTGGAGAGCCCGGGGGTGAGCACGGGGACGGGGATGATGACGCGCCGGTGCAGCCCGGCGGCCCGGGCGTAGCGCCGCATCATCTCGCGGTAGGTGAGCACGTCGGGGCCGCCGATGTCGAAGGTCCGGTTGACGGTGGGCGGCAGGAGCGCGGCGCCGGCCAGGTAGCGCAGGACGTCGCGGACGGCGATCGGCTGGATGCGGGTGGCGACCCAGCGCGGGGTGACCATCGCGGGCAGGCGTTCGGTGAGGTGGCGCAGCATCTCGAAGGAGGCGCTGCCGGAGCCGATGATGACGGCGGCGCGCAGTTCGGCCGTCGGGACGCCGCTGTCGCGCAGGGCGCGGCCGACCTCGGCGCGGGAGCGCAGGTGCGGGGAGAGCTCGGCCTCGTCGACCCCGTCGGGGACGAGCCCGCCGAGGTAGACGATCCGGGAGACGCCCGCCGCGGCCGCGGCGGCTCCGAAGGCGCGGGCGGCCTCCCGGTCGGTGGTCTCGAACGTGGGGCCGGTGCCGAGGGAGTGGACGAGGTAGTAGGCGACGTCCATGCCGTCGAAGGCCCCCGCGAGGGTGGCGGGCCGGGTGACGTCGCCGACGGCGGTCTCGACCCGCTCCCGCCAGGGCAGGTCCCGTAGCCGTCCGGGGTCGCGCACCAGGCAGCGCACGGGGCGGCCGCGGGCGAGCAGCTCGGGGACGAGGCGGCCGCCGATGTAGCCGGTCGCGCCGGTGACCAGGCAGCGGGGCGGGGTGGGGGGCGGGTTGTTCATGGCGGGTTCCTCGGGCCGGGGACCGTGGCTGTCGGGCTGTCGGGCTGTCGGGCTGTGTCGGCTTGGGTCGCCGACAGCTTCGGGGACTTCGGAGCGGGCGGCCCGGACGGATCGGCGCGCTCCTTGTCAGTTCAGGCCCCGGGCGTGCCGCAGCCGCGCACTGAGGGTGTCGGGGTCGACGATCGGGGCCGGGTAGTCGGGGGCGAGGAGCCAGGGGCGGTGGATGGCGGCCCCCGGGAGGTGGGCGAGTTCGGGGACCCACCGGCGGACGTACCTCCCCTCAGGATCGTAGCGGTCGGCCTGGCGCAGCGGGTTGAGGACCCGGTTGGGGCGGGTGTCGGTGCCGGTGCCCGCGACCCACTGCCAGTTGAGCTGGTTGTTGGCCACGTCGCCGTCGACGAGCAGCGAGAGGAAGTGGGCGGCCCCGATGCGCCAGTCGAGGTAGAGGCTCTTCGTGAGGAAGCTCGCCGTCAGCAGCCGGCCGCGGTTGTGCATCCAGCCCTCGTGGGCGAGCTGGCGCATGGCGGCGTCGATGATCGGGTAGCCGGTGCGGCCCCGGCGCCAGGCCTCGGCCTCGCGGTCGTCGTGGTGCCAGTGATCGCCTTTGGTGCGGTAGTCGTCGTGGGCGGCCTCGGGTCGGGCGGCGAGGACCTGGTGGTGGAAGTCGCGCCATGCGAGCTGCCGGACGAAGGCCTGGGCTCCGTCGCCGCCGTGCTGCTGGGCTCGGACGGCGAGTTCGGTGGGGGACAGGCAGCCGAAGTGCAGGTAGGGGGAGAGGCGGGAGGTGGCGTCGGCGGCGAGGTCGTCGTGGAGGTCGGCGTACGCGTCGATGTCCCAGCCGCGTCGGAGGTCACGGCCGGCCTTCTCGCCTCCGCGCGGCAGGGCGGGCGAGGCCGGGCGGGCGGTGGGGAGGTCCTCGCCGCCGATGCCGTCCGGCGTGTCGAGCTTCCGGGGCGCGCCCAGGACCGTCCGCCAGGGGGCTTCCTGCCAGACGCGGTGGTACGGGGTGAAGATCGCGTAGTGGTCGCGGTTCGCCGGGGTGAGCCGGCCCGCCCCGACGACCGTCAGCGAGGCGTCGTGGACGTGCAGGCGGTCGCCGAAGTGCTTGCGCAGCGCGGCCTCGCGCCGCCGGGCGTACGAGCTGACCCCGGCGGCGACGTGGACGGTGGAGGCGTCGGCCTCGGTGGCGACGCGGGCCACCTGCTCGGCGGTGTCGCCGCGGCGCAGCACCAGCCGGGAACCGGTGCGCCGCAGCGAGGTGTCCAGGTCGGCGAGGCAGTCGGCGAGGAAGGCCAGCCGGTTGGGCGCGGCGAAGCCGGCGGACTCGACGGCCGGGTCGAGGACGAACAGCGGCACGACCTGCTCACCCGCGGCGCGGGCGGCGTGCAGGACGGGGTTGTCGTGCAGGCGCAGGTCCTGGGTGAACAGGGCGATGGAGACGGTCACGGGTGGGGCCTCGCAGGTGGTGCGGTCGGGGTTCGGGGCTCTCGGCGCGGCGGCAGCGGGAAGAACCCGCTGGTGCGGGCCGCGTACTCGGCCCAGCCGGGGCGTCGGGCGGCCATCTGGCGTTCCAGCATCGGCTTCCCGCTGCCGTACGCCAGGAGCCAGGTCATCAGGACGGGGCTGAGGACGAACGCCCATCCGACGGGCGTGTCGGCGACGAGGAGGAAGACGCCCCACCAGACGCAGGCGTCGCCGAAGTAGTTGGGGTGGCGGGTGTAGCGCCACAGGCCGCGGTCCATGATCTGGCCCCGGCCGGCGGGGTCGGCCTTGAAGCGGGCGAGCTGCCGGTCGCCGACCGCCTCGAAGCCCAGGCCGACGGCCCACAGCGCGACCCCGGCCCAGGCGAGCGCGCCGGGCGGGGACGGTACGTACTGGGCCGCCTGGACGGGCAGCGAGACGAACCAGACGAGCGCGGCCTGGAGCAGGTACACCTTGCGCAGCGCGTACCGGACGCGGGCCGGACCCTCGGGCACGCGGGCGAGCATCTGCGCGTAGCGCCGGTCCTCCGGCAGGCCGCGGGCGCGCCACCACAGGTGGGCGGAGAGCCGGACGCCCCACACCACGACGAGCACGGTGACGAGCATCCGCCGCCCGAGGCCGCCGTGGCCGTCCGACAGGAGGTAGCCGACCAGGGCGAGTTCGGCGAACGCCAGGCCCCACGCGACGTCGACGGCCCGGTGCCGCCCGGTGCGCACCCCGACGACGAACGTCGCGAGCATGATCGCGAGGACGGTGGCGGCGGTGACGGCGAGGTTGAGGGCGAACGCTCCGCCGTCGAAGGCGGCCTGGCTCATGCGGGCGCCCCGCGGGTGAGGAGGATCTGGTGGACGTCCAGGTAGCCGGTGCGGAACCCGGCCTCGGAGTGCGCGAGGTACAGCTCCCAGGTGCGCCGGAACACGTCGTCGAAGCCGAGCGCCGCGACCTGCCCGGCGTGCGCGGTGAAGCGCTCGCGCCACAGCCGCAGCGTCTCGGCGTAGTGCGGCCCGTACGCGTCGGCCACTTCCACGCGCAGGGCGGTGTGCCGGGCGGCGGTCTCGGAGATGGCCCGCAGGGACGGGATCAGGCCGCCGGGGAAGACGTACTTGAGGATCCAGGTGTACGTGCGGCTGCTCGCCGTCATCCGGTCGTGCGGCATGGTGATCGCCTGGAGGGCGACGCGGCCGCCGGGCGCCAGGACCCGGTCCAGGGTGCGGAAGTAGCCCGGCCAGAAGGGCCGCCCGACAGCCTCGATCATCTCCGCGCTGACCACGGCGTGGTACTCGCCCCCGGCGGCGCGGTAGTCGCAGAGCCGCACCTCGGCCCGGCCCGCGTACCCGGCGTCGGCGATGCGGCGGCGGGCGAGGGCGAGCTGTTCCTCGGAGAGCGTCAGGCTGACCACCCGGGCGCCGCGCGCGGCCGCCCGCAGGGCCAGTTCGCCCCAGCCGGTGCCGATCTCCAGCAGCCGGGTGCCGGGGCCGACCCCGGCCAGGTCGAGCAGCCGGTCGATCTTGCGGTGCTGGGCGGCGGCCAGGCCGTCCCAGGTCGCCAGCGGGGCCCGGCCGGGGCCGGTCGGGAAGATGGCCGACGAATAGGTCATCGTCGGGTCGAGGAAGAGGGCGAACAGGTCGTTCGACAGGTCGTAGTGCCGGGAGATGTTGCGCCGGGCGCCGTCGACCGTGGACGCCTCGGCGACCGGCGGGCGCTGGACGTACAGCCGGCGCAGCCAGCGCGTGCCGGTCGGGACGAGGGTGTGCGGGTCGGCGGCGAGCGCGGTCAGCAGCGCGGTCAGGTCGGGGCTGTCCCAGTCGCCGGCCTGGTAGGCCTCGCCGAAGCCGATCAGGCCGCTCTCGCCGAGGCGGTGGAGGAACGCCTGCGGGTGGTGCAGCCGCAGGACGGGGGCGCCGGGCGGGGCGGGGCACAGGAGGCGCCCGCCGGGCAGCTCGACGCGCAGGCCGCGGCCGGCGGCGACCCGGCGCAGCAGCCGGGCGGCGACCGCGGCGCGCAGCGGGGCGTGCGGCACGCGGGCGACGTCGGGCCAGCGGGCCGGGTCGACGACCGGGGTCGGCGGGGCGGGCGGGGCCGATCGTGGGGCGGCCGGGGTGGTGGTCATGCGGAGGGCACCTCTTCCTCGCGTGCGGGGTGCCCGGCGGGGGGCTGGGCGGCGTCGGGGAGGGGACGGGGGTGGACGGGCACACCGCGCAGCCACAAGCGGATGCCCTGGTAGCGGATGTGCAAACCCACGGCCCGGGTGGCGAACGGGTGCCGCAGGGCCGCCCGCAACAGGGTGGCGGGGCTCGCCGGGCGTCCGGTGCCGTGCACGGTGGCGGTGAAGACGCGGCCGCCGGGGCGCTCCAGGTGGACGGCGAGGCGCAGGTGCCCGTCCGGCTCGGGCAGTGACATCCGGTAGCCGCCGTCGACCGGGAAGAACGGCGAGACGTGGAACTCCTTCGGAGTCCCGGCCTGGCCCCCGGCGTCCGGGTGCAGCAGGTAGCGGTGCCGGCCGCCGTAGGTGTTGTGCACCTCGGCGACGGTGCACAGCGGGCGTCCGGCCTCGTCGCGGCACCAGTACACGGTGAGCGGGTTGAACACGTACCCGAGGGAGCGGGCCTGGGTGAGCATCAGCACCTGGCCGCGGCCGAGGTGCACGCCCCGGGCGGCGAGGTGGCGCTGGAGGTCCTGGCGGATCGTCGCGTTCGCGTCCGAGCCGTCCAGGTGGTGGTCGCGGGGCCGGAAGGCGGCCAGTGTCCGGAGCGGCCAGGGGATTCGGGGGAGGTGATCGAGATCCACCAGCCACAGGTAGCCGTGGTGCCGGAAGGCGTGCCGCAGCGGGGCCGTGCGCACGTGCGCGGTGCGCGTCTCGTACAGCACGGCGCCCCAGGGGCCGGGCAGGCGGCGGGATTCCGCGGTCACGGCGTCTGCGCCCCGAGCAGGGAGCGGGCGGCGCGGACGCCCGAGCGGCAGCCGTCCTCGTGGAACCCCCAGCCGTGGTACGCGCCGGCGAACGCCGTCCTGGCGGTGGCGAGCTCGGGCAGGCGGCGCTGGGCGGCGACGGTCTTCCCGGTGTAGATCGGGTGCTCGTAGACCGTGCGGGAGACCACCAGGTCCTCCGGGACGGCACTGTGCCCGTCGTCGTTGAGCGTGACCAGGTAGTCGTCGCCGGTGTCCAGCCCCAGCAGTCGGTTGAGGTGGTAGCTCACCCGCACCCGGTCGGCCGGGCCGTGGCACGAGGGCATCCGGTAGTTCCACGACGCCCGCGCCCAGCCGGCCTCCGGCAGGAGGGACGGATCGCGGTGCAGGACCGTCGGGTTGCGCGAGTACCGGAAGGCGCCGAGGACCTCCAGCTCGGCGTCGGTCGGGTCGGTGAGCAGCCGCAGCGCCTGGTCGGCGTGGGTGGCGACGACGACCGCGTCGGCCCGGGTGCGCCGGCCGTCGGCGGTGACGACCGTGACGCCGCCCGGGTGGCGGCGCACCGCCCGTACGGGGGCCGACCGATGCACCGTGCCCTGCCGCTCGGCGAGCTTCGCGGCGATCTTCTCGACGTACGTGCGGGACCCGCCGACCACCGTGCGCCAGGTCGGCGAGCCGTTCACGCTGAGCATGCCGTGGTTGTCCAGGAACCTGAACAGGTAGCGCGCGGGGTAGTCGCCCGCGAGATCGGGCGCGCACGACCACACCGCCGAGACCACGGGCGTCATGAAGTGGCTCACGAAGTACGGCGAGAAGCCCTCGGTGGCGAGGAACTCCCGCAGGCTCGGACCGTCGTGCCCCGGCGTGGCGAGCAGGCGGCGGGCCCGGCGGTGGAAGCGCGGCACCTCGGCCAGCATCCGCAGGTACCGGCCGCGCAGCGCGGCCCCGGGCTGCGCGAGGAGCCCGGCCGGTCCGCGGGCACCGGCGTACTCCAGGCCGCACCCGTCGCAGTGCACGGACATGCTCATCTCGCCGGCCCGGGTGCGCACACCGAGTTCGGCGAACAGCCGCACGAGGTGCGGGTAGGTGCGTTCGTTGTGGACCAGGAACCCGGTGTCGAGGACCGCCGCGCGCCCGGCCGGCCCGGTGGCCTCCTGGGTGTGCGCGTGCCCGCCGAGCCGCTCGTCCGCCTCGAACAGCTCGACCCGCACGCCCGCCCCGGACAGCTCGTACGCGGCGGTGAGCCCGGCCACGCCGGCGCCCACCACCACCGCGTGGCGCACGGGCGGTCCGCTCCGGGGCCGGGGGAGGGCTCCGGAGGTGGAGACGGTGTCGACGGTCGTCACGTGGGCCCCTCGGTTCGTCGGGGCCGCGGGTGCGGCCCGGAGTGCTGTCTGCACCGGGCCTTCGGAGCCGTCCGTACGGCGGATTGGGTTTCGGCGCCGCCGATTCGCCGCGCTCGACGCCGTTCGACGCCGATTCCACGTCGCTCGTCGACGCGGTTGCGGGACGACGGCCCCGTTACGGCGTGACGGCCGCTTCCAGCAGGTCGAGCGCGCCCGCCAGGGTGCGGGGGCTCGCGGTGCGGGCCGGCAACCGGGAGCGGTCCCAGCCGGGACCGGCGACCAGCACGACGGCCCGGCCGCGGGAGCCGCGCGGCCCCCACGCGCTGTCCGTCACCTGCCGCACGAGCTCCCGGTCGGCCGTCCGCCGGTCCTGCGACCAGAGCATCACCGCACCCGGGCCGATCCGCTGCACCGCGTCGAGCAGCGCCCGCGGCGGGACGGTCGATCCCAGCATCCGGAACGGCAGCGCACGCGCGGTCAGCCCGGCCGCGACGGCGTCCAGCGGCAGCGTGTGCCGTTCGGAGGGCATCGCCGCCAGCACGACCGGCTGCACCGCCCGGACGGCCGCGGGCTGCACGGCGGCGTGGCGCAGTACCGAGGCGACGTGCCAGGACAACAGGTGCTCGACCTCGACGTACTGCTCGCCCTCGGCGGCCCACTTGCGGCCGGCGGCGCGCAGTGCGGGCATCATCACCTCCGTCCACGCGTCGACGACCCCAAGCGTGTCGACGGCGTCCCGCAGGATCCGGGCCACCTCCGGCGCGTCCAGCCGCACGGCCGCCCTGGCCAGGCCCCGGCACTCGGGGCGCACCGGCCCGACGCGCAGCGCACGGCTGCCCCCGGGGCGCGCCGCCGTCTCCTCCGGCCGCACGGCCTCCTCGCGGGCCGCCGCGAGGACCACCCGCGCCGCCTCGCCCGGCGGCACGCCGCGGGCCGTCAGCCGGCACATGGCCTCCAGCACGGCGATGTCCCGCGCGCTCCAGCGGCGGTGGTGCCCCGGCTCCCGCTCCGACGGGCCGATGCCGTAGCGGCGCTCCCACGAACGGACCGTCGTCGGGGACACGCCCAGGCGCCGCGCCACGCTCCCGGTGGGCATCCCCGCATCGGGCACGGGCGGCTCGGCCATCAGGTCCTCCGGGTACGGCGGGGTCCGAAGCCCCGGAACGTCACCGGCGGCGTACCCATTGTCGTCCGGCACGGCCGGTGAGCCGGTGCCGGTGCTCATCCGGGGCCGACCGCGGGACCGGCGGCGAACGACGCCCGCAGCCGGACGAGCCCGTCCCGCACGCGCGTCTTCACCGTGCCCAGCGGCACCCGGAGGATCTGCGCGATCTCGCGCTGCGAGTACCCGCCGTAGTACGCCAGCACCAGCGACTCGCGCTGCGCCCCGCTCAGTCCCGCGAGCGCCGCGCGCACCCGTTCCACGTCCAGCCCGCGTTCCACCTGTTCGGCGACCGATTCGCAGACGGTCGGTTCGAGCGACGCGAGGCGCCTCTCGCGGTCGGACGCGGCCTGCACCGACCGGACCCGGTCCACGGCGCGGCGGTGGGCGATCGTGATCACCCACGCCATGACCGTCCCCCGCTCCGCCCGGTACCCGCCGGCCCCGCGCCACACCTCCAGCAGCACCTCCTGCGCCACCTCCTCGGCGAGCGCCGGATTGCGCAGCGTCCGGATCGCGGTGCCGTGGACCGGCCCGGCGACGGCGTCGTACAGCCGGGCGAAGGCCTCCTCGCTCCCGCCCGCCACGGCCGCGACGAGCCGGCGCAACTCCTCGGACGCCACGTCGTCGACCGCGGGGAGGGGCTGCGCTCCAGGACGCTGCTGCGTGCAGATGGTCACCCGGCAACGGTGCGGCCGGTCGGGTGATCACGGCCACTCGCAGCGTCTGTGCACCGTTTCGGCACCGTATCGGCGCTGGGGGCGACGTGGTCGTCCGGCGCGCGGATCTGAAGACCGGGGTCCACGGCCGCAGCGCGGCCTCGGCGACCTCGCGGTTGCGGGTGACCAACTCGGCGGGCAGGGCGGCGTTCGCCACGAGCCACGCGCACTCGCGGTCGAGGTCCGCCGCCAACTCGTCCGGCCCCCGGCCGGACCAGGGCGGCAGCGGTGCGTCGTGCAGCCTCCGGACGGCGGCGCCCGCCGCGGCCCACGCCGCCGGCGAGGCGGTCGACGGCCGACCGAGGCGGCCCACCGCCCGGCCCGGCAGGGCGGCGAGCGCGAGCACCGGCGCTCTGTGCCACAGGACTTCCGGCGTCGGGACCGGCGCCAGGGCCATCGCCGCCACCTCGAGCTCCATGCGCGCCCGGTCGGCGTCCACCTTCAGGAACACGTCGCCGACGCGCAGGGTCGCGCGCTCGGAGTGGGCGACGACGACCTCGACCTCATCCATGGCGGCCAGTATCCCGGGAGGGCGGTGGACGCCACCAGGGTCCGATCCTGTCAACCCCGCCGCACCTGACCCGATGTCACAGTCGCGTCCCTGTCATGTCCTGACGATTGTGACGCCACGGCTGCCACCGAATGCCGTCGTACGACCGTCTCCTGAGGTGTCCACGCAGTCAGTACGAACCGCATTCGGGGAGCCACGATGTCCGTCCGCAACCGCCGCCCGCTGCTCGTTCCCGCCGTCCTCGTCGTCGGGGCGGGACTCGCACTGACCGCCTGCGGGCCCGAGAACGCCGACCCGGTCGCCGGCCCGACGGCCACCGCTGCGCCCACTGCGGCGCCCACTGCGGCGCCCACCAAGGGCGCCGTCACGCCGCCGACGGCAGCGGCGTCGCGCCCCGCCACGCACATGCCTCCCACGGGCGGAACCGCCGCCGGCAGCCCGTGCGACATCCAGAACCTCTCGATCCACGTGACGGCACGGGCCGGGGCGCCCAACCAGTGGGTCATCGACGTCCGCAACACGGGTGCGAGCGCCTGCACCCTGAGCTCGGTGCCGGGAGTCGACCTGGGCGACTCCGCCGCCCGTGACCGGAGCAAGAACATCAAGCCGGTGCTCGCCAGCGGCACCGAGCGCTTCCCGGTCCCGGCCGGCAAGGACGCCTACGCCGTCATCGACCTCGACCCGAGCGGCGCCACCACCGGCACCGCCCAGGGCATCAACGAGCTCAACGTCCTGGCCGACGGCGAGGGCATGCCCCTCGCGAACACCCAGAACTTCCCGCTCCCCGACGGCGTGCGCGTCCTGAACCCCCACATGGGCATCTACCGGGCCACCACGGCGGAGGCCGTCACCTCGATGACGTCCGCAGGCAAGTAGCCCCGGTATCCACACCGCCGCGGCCACCGTGAGCGCCGCGATCGGCGCGGCGGGAGTCGAGGTGCGGTTCCCGGAGCCCGTCGTCGCTCCGACTCCGGGCCCCGGCGGGCGCGTTAGAGGACGGCGCAGCGGGGAAGCCGCTGGTTGTCACCCGTCGTCCGGGGTGACCGGGAGGAGGCGGCGATGGACGGGCGCGCGCTCTCGCCGTGGGAGCGGCGGATGCTCGCGGAGATCGAGACGGGCCTGCGGGCGGCGGACGCGCGGCTGGACCGTGAGCTGAGCACGATGAGGACCCGGACGCCGCAGCGGTTCGGGCGGGTGGTCCGCGCGGCCGGGCGCGTGCCCAGGACGACGCTGATCGTGTCGGTGGCGCTGTCGTTCGTCTTCCTGCGCGCGAGCACGTACACCCATACGGCCGTCGACCTCGCGCTCTTCAGCCTCGTCTCTGTGTCGGCGGTCGTCCTGGTGTCCGCCCGCGTCCTCGCGGGCCGTCGCACGAGGCGGGGCGCGAGGACGGGGCAATCGGCCCCGTTGCGTGAGGGAGGGCGTTGAGATGGGTCTGCCACTGCCTCCGGGCCACGTTCTCGTCCGGCTCCAGGACGGGCCGGGGGAACGGGCCGACACGGTCCTGAACGGTCTCGAGCGCTGTCTGCCCAACCGTACGGGCCGGGGCCGGAGCCGCATCGGCAATGCGTGGGAGGACCCGCCGAGCCTGACGGCGGAGGGCGCGTGGGCGATCGCGCGGCCCGCGCACGGGGCCTGGATGACGCCTTCGGAGGGTCCCGCGGAGGTCATCTCGCAGGCGTTCGACGTCGCGGGGCCCCGCGAGCCCGGGGTTCCGCCGAGGCTCGACGGCGCGGTGACGGCCGAGCTGTACGGCGTCCCCGGGGACGTGGACACGATGCTGGAGGTGCTGGCCGGATTGTTCACGGCGGAGGTGCGGGCCAGGGACGAGAACGGGCCGCTGGCGCGGATCCGGCTGAGCATCGGGGAGCGGACTCCGGCGGAGCCCGGCGACACCGGGTGAAGCGAGGGCCGGGGCGGGCGGGGCCGTTCCGGTCACCGCGAATCCCGCGCGTGTTCGGCCGCCTCACCCGATCCGGCGAAACGGGCGGTGCGGTCCGTCGCGTCACTCGCGGGGAGCTGGATACTCCGGGATCACGTGCGTGCCCACCCGGCCGGGGCCTCCGGCGCTGCCCGAGTGTCGCCGCACGCCGCCGACCCCGCCCGGAAGGACCCCTGCCCATGCACCCGATTCCCGGCCCCGGCCGACCCGACGTCGAGCAGGTCGTCGCCACCGGGTCGACCGGCGCGACCACCGTGATGCCGCCGCTTCCCTTCGTGCCGGATCAGGAGGAGACGGATGCCCCCGGGTACACGTGGCCCGGACTCGACGAGGAGTTCACCCGCGAGGTCGTCGCGATCGCGGGGAAGTCCGAGGGCCGCGAGCTGGCCGAGTCCCAGGTCTTCGAGATCGTGCGCGCGCAGCCGCAGGCGCAGGGGCTGCCGCTGCGGTTGCGCGCGCACCTGCGCCGGGAACTGGACGCGTTCGTCGCCGCCTACCACCGGGTGATCGAGACGGTCGTGGCAGCCTGGGACCACGACCGCGAACTGCGCGAGGTCCTGACGCTCCCCCGGTTCCTGCGCGAGCACGTGGCCGCCGCCCGCGACACGCGCGTGCATCTGCTGCGGATCGACCTGTTGCCCCAACCCGACGGCACGCTGCGGGTGTTGGAGACCAACGCCAACTGCCCCGGAGGTCTGCCCGGCGCCGGCCGGGGCCGCGCGGCCTGGCGGCCGCTGCTGGCCCGGCACGGCATCAGCCTGCCGCCGCCGCTGCCCGCCGACGACCCTCTCTGGCCTGGGAGTTGGTTGCTGCGCACCGCAGAGCAGTACACCGGCACCCGTCCCGGGACCGTCGCCCTGCTCTGCCCGGACGGCAGCTACCGCGCCGACACCCGGGACTACGACACCGCCCTGACGGCCCTCGGTGTCCGCGTCCTGCACGCGGACCCGCGCGAACTCGTGGCCGACGGGCACCACGGCGTCACCCTGCACGGGGAGCCGGTGCGGCACGCGTTCGCGAAGGTCGGCATCCAGGACCTGCTTCGGATGGGCGACGACGCGGCGCCGTACCTCGAAGCCGTGCGCGAGGGCGGTCTGTTCGTGCAGAACGGGCTGCGCGGACGCCTGATCGGCGACAACAAGCTGTGCCTCGCGGTGCTCTCCGACCCGCGCTTCGCCCACCTCTTCGATCCCGCCGACTACCGGATCGTCCGCCCCGCCGTCCCGTGGTCGCGCAACCTCGCGCACTGCGACGCGGCGACCCTCCGCGCCGTCGTCCGGGACCGCGAACGCTACGTCCTCAAGCGGCCGTTGGACACCCGCGGCCACGGCGTGGTGATCGGCCGGGAGAGCGTCGACGGGTCCGCCTGGGAGGCGGCCGTCGGCCTCGCGGGCGCGGAGGGGTGGCTCGTCCAGGAGTACGTGGCCAGCCCCCACCTCCACGGCGTGGTGGACGGGCCGGCTCCCCGTCACGACGTGGCCCTGGGCGCGGTCGACGGCCGTCTGGTCTCCGCCTTCGCCCGCGCCAGCCACGGGGAGCGCCACAACGTCGCCGGCTCCGGACGGCCGCACCCGGTGTACCTGTGACCCCGGGCGTCCGGGCCCCCGCCTCGGTCGGCGCTCACGCCTCCGCGAGGCGTCTGATCCCGTCGAGCGTCGTCCGCATTCCCTGCCGCAACATGCCCAGCCTGAGCGTCATGATCTCCTCCTCGCGCCCGGGCTCGGCGGCGATGGCCCGGCTCAGGTAGGAGCTGCCCGCGCCGAGGGTGACGGAGTGCCGGAGCCGGGTGCCGTCGCCCTCGGGCTGGAGGTCGAGCCGCCAACGGGCCACCGGCCGGTCGAAGCCGCCCTTGAAGCCGCGGACGTCCCAGCCGAACGCCCGCTCCGGGCGGTGGTCGGCGATCCGGGAGACGGTCTCCCACCGGCCGAGGAGCTCGTTGCGGTTGCGGCCGACGAAGGTCGCGCCGACGGCCGGCCCGGTGGCGCCGTCGAGCCACTCGGCCTCGTACAGCTCCCCGCCGAACCGGGTCGGCACGGTGATGTCGCTGACCAGGACCCAGACCTTCGCGCACGGCGCCGCGACGTACACGTCCAGTTCTACCGTCGGGCCGTCCACCAACCGCACCATCGTCGTCCTTCTTCCCCTGCCGCACCGTTGCGACGTCGGCCACCCTAGTGGTGCCGGGCGGCGCGGCTCTACCGATCGGTAACCGGTTTCGCGCGGACGGCACGTCGCGCCGCCGCCCGCGGCTCGCTTGTGGGGCAGGCCCGTTGGGGGTCGAACCGCCTCCGCGCCTCGCTCCGAGGGCCCCGGCGGCGGGTTGTCACAGTGGCCTGCCAGGATGCTCCCATGCTCGACACCCACCCTGACCTGGGCCTCGCCCGACCCCTGCCTCCACCCGCGCTGAGCGGGGAGTTCGAGGTGCACCTCACCGTGGAGCCCGGCGCCGTCGACGCGCTCGCCGAGTGGGCCGCGGCCAACGGCCTGACGTACACGCACATCCTGCTCGCCCGCGGCGGCGCCGTGTCGCAGCCGATGCTCAACCTCCGGGCGTCCGGCACGCTCGACGAGGTCGCCGCCGCGGCCGCCCGCACGGCGCGGCGCCTGACGGACGCGGGCTTCGCCGTCCTGCGGGCGAAGGTCGAGGCCACGCCCTGGGCGGACGGCGTCCCCGCGACGGACGGCGAGGCGGCCCGGCACGGGCCGCGGCGGTACTTCGAGCACCACGTCAAGCTGCTGCTCGCCCCCGGCGAGGACACCGTCCGGCTGGCCGCGCTCGCGGTGCGGCACGGCGCGCACCTCTCGCGCAACGCCCGCCGGGCGCGCGCGGACGGGCGGCGGGAGCAGTTCGTCACGCAGCGCTGCCGCCTGGTGGGGCTGACCACGGCCGGCCGGCGGCTGGACGCGCTGCTCGGCGAGCTGGCGGTCGACGGCCGCGAGGTCGTCTCGGTGGAACGGGAGTTCGTCGCCGTGGACAGCGATGAGGCACTGGACCGCGGCTGGATCACCGAAGGCCGGTGCACCGAGGACGGGGGCACCGAAGGACAGGCCGCCGGGCGCCGGTTCGCCCCGCGGCACGTGGAAGGAGCAGCAGGATGACCGAGGACCGTGCCGCGACGTGGGAGGAACTCCCGTACGGGCCCTGGGAGGACGTGGTGCTGCCCAAGCGGCCGCCCTCCGAGGAGGTCCGCGCCGAGCAGGACCTGCCCAGGAGCATACGGCCGATCGACGACGAGGCCGTCACCCAGCAGCCCGTCTTCGACCCCGCCCTGGCCGGCTACGCCCGCGCGCTGCGCCCGAGCGAGCCCGCCTTCGCCGACCCGGAGGTGGCCGCGCGCTGGCTGGCGGCCCGGCGGGAGGCGCTGAACACGGTGCTGTCCGCCATCGCCCGTTCCGAGTGGGCCGAGCACCTCGTGCTGCGCGGCAGCGTGCTGCTGCGCGCCTGGTACGGCGAGGAGGCGCGTGAGCCGGGGGACCTCGACTTCGTGGTGCGGCCGGTGGAGTGGCAGCTGGAGGACGAGCGGACGGGCCGCATGCTCGACGAACTCGCCGCCTCCGCCGACGAGTTGTCCGCATCGGGTGCGGGTGCGTGCGGTGTGCGCCTGCACGCGGACCGGGCGCTCGCCGACGAGATCTGGACGTACAGCCGTGTGCCGGGCCGCCGCCTGGTCCTGCCGTGGACGGCGCCGGGCGTGCCCGAGGGCACCGTCCAACTGGACTTCGTCTTCACCGAGCACCTGCCGGCCGAGCCGCAGCGCGTGGAACTCCCTGGCGTCGACGGCACGTTGGTGGCCGCGACACCCCAGCTCTCGCTGGCCTGGAAGATCCTCTGGCTTGTCTCGGACAACCACCCGCAGGGCAAGGACCTCCACGACGCGGTGCTGCTCGCCCGCACCGCACAGGTCCCGTACGAGCTGCTGCGCGACGTCTTCCTGCACTCCGAGGAAAGCTGGGCCTGGTGGCCGGTGCTGCCGGACAGCATCGGCGAACTCGAGGTCGACTGGGACGAGTTCGCGAAGGACCACCCCGCCTTCACCGAAGCGGTCGAGGCCTACCCGGCCGAGCTCCTCGCCTCCCTCGCCCCCACCTTCGCCGACCGCGGCGAGTACGCACTGCGCGCCCTGTGGGTGGCCCCCGCGGTCGACGCCCTGCGGGACCTCATGTCCCGCGAGGGCCTCGACGGCGTCCTGAAGCTCCTGATCAAGGGTCACAACCTGCCCGCCAGCCGCCTCGTGGCCATCAGCGAACTCCTCGACGGCGACCTGGACCGAGCCCACCAGGCCGTGATCGCCCACCTGGACAACCCGTCCGACTCACGACTCGCCAGGCTCCGGGAAACCTACACCCGCCTCGCAGCCGGCCGCAGGGAGCCCTGACCGGCCCCGAACCGGCGCCGGCCCACTGCACCCGTGCTGCGGTGGACCGGCGCCTATATGACCGTCGGCGTGGACTCGCGTGCGGAAGTGACACCCCCGGCGGTGAGCCCGCAGCGGCTGGACGTCCCTCGTGGAGGCTATGAGGCCGACCAGTGGTGAGCGCCGTCGTTTCCGCCAGGTTCAGGGCCCAGTCGTCCTGGGACCAGTTCCCCAGCCGCAGCCAGTGGTGTTGCACCACCGAGCGTGCCCGTTCGGCAGGGGGAAGGTCGGTCCACGGCACCAGGAAGGGCATGCGGTCCGGCTCGTGGACGCCCGCTGCCGCGAGGGCGGCCAGGTCCGCCAACTCGTTGTCGTCGGGCAGTCGGAGTTCCAGGCGGGGTGTGTTCAGGCGCAGACCCAGGAGGGGCCAGTGGCCGGTCAGCATGTGTCATTCTCGGGGACGACGGCAGGTCCGGTCACCTGATTTCCCTGTGCGGTCGAGGCGTTGACACGTTGTATACCGCCTCCTGCGAGTGTTCGGGCGCCCTGTCATGCCTGAGCAAGGAGCGTCTTCGGTGTTCGGAACGACCTTTGTCCGCGCGGCTGTTGCCTGTGCGGCTGTTGCACTGTCGACGTCGGGGGTCCTCTCCCTCGGCGTGGGGGATCCCGTGCGGCCGGCTTCGCCCGCGACGGCCTGTGGTGGGTCGGCCGATGTGCGGTGCGAGGCGGGCGGCCACCTCACGTGGAACGGGACCGGGCTCACTCCTGCCACCGGGCCGTGAGGGTTTCGCCGGCGGTCGCCAGAGCCGTGAGCAGTGGTTCCGCGTCGGCCGTTGCCCGAGGGCCCAGGCGGCCGAGCAGCAGGCGGGCGCTCGCCTCGTGGTCGCGGGCGGCGTCGTGGTCGCCGTGGGCGGTCAGTGCGTGGGCCAGGACGAGGTGGGCGAGGGCGCGTTCGCGTTGTCGCCCGCCTTCGTGCGCGAGGTCCAGGGCCCGTTGGGCCTGGTGGACGGCCTCGTCGGCCCGTCCGAGGAGGCGCAGGACCTCGGCCAGGCGGCTTCGGGCCGCCGACTCGCGGTCGAGGTCGCCGGTGAGGCTCGCGCCGTCGACGCACGCGCGCAGGTGTGCCGCGGCGTCGTCGAGTCGGGCTGACTCCTGATAGGCGAGACCGAGAACGTAGTGCACGTAGGCGGTCATCGCGGTGTCGGCCGCCGCACCCGGTGTGGCCAGGATGCGGCGGCAGGCGGAGGCCGCTCCGGCGGCGTCACCGCTGCGGATCCGGGAGAGGGCCGCGTTCGCGCTGCTCGCCACCTCGCCGGAGTGATGGCCGAGTTGGCGGGCGATCGCCGCGGCCTCGTCGAAGGCGGCGATCGCCTCCTCGTGGCGGCCCTCGGCCTGGGCGATGAGGCCCTGGTCGTTGAGGGCCTGTCGGAGGACGGCCCGGTCGCCCGCCTCCCGGCAGGCCCGGGCGGCCAGCCGGGCCTGGGCGTCGGCCTCGTCGAGCCGGGCCCGGCCCAGCAGGATCGTGCCCAGGAGGAAACGTGACCGTCCCTCCGCCGTACGGTCGCCGCACGCGAGCGCCGCGGTGACGAGCAGGCGGGCGGCCTCCTCGGCCCGGCCGCCCAGGGCGCCGAGGCCGAGCGGGGTGAGGGCGATGAGCAGGTCGACGGCCGCGCGCAGGGCGGCCGCCGTGAGCGCGGGCACCGTCGCGACGGCGGCCGCGAGCGCCACCGCGCCGGGGATCTCGGCCCGCGCCCAGCGGCGGGCGTCCGCCGGGTCGGCGAAGCCGGGAGCAGCGGACGGTCGCAGGGGCGGCGCGCTGAAGACGTCGGCGACCGGGTCTCCGGGGACGGCCAGGGCGAAGGCCGTCCGGGCGCAGCCGAGCAGGAGCGTCAGCAGCCGCTCGTGGGCGGCGGCCCGTTCGTGCTCGCCGGTTCGGAGGGACGCCCGGCGGGCGAAGGCGCGCACGAGGTCGTGGTAGCGGTAGCGGCCGGCGCCGACGGACTCCACCAGGGCCTGGTCGACGAGCGCTTCGGCGAGGCGTTCCGCGTGGTCCTCGGTCAGGCCGAGGACCACGGCCGCCGCCGCGAGGCCGATGTCGGGTTCCACCCAGGAGAGCATCCGGAACGCCGTTGCCAGGGGTGGCGGAAGCAGCCGGTACCCGACCGCGAACACCTGCTCGATCTCGACGTCGCCGGTGCGGAGCGCACCGAGGCCGTCGTCGGCCAGGTGCCGCACGAGGTCGGCGATCGGGCGGTCCGGATCGGCGGCGAGCCGGGCCGCCGCGATCCGCACGGCCAGGGGGAGCCGGCCGCAGGCCTCGACGAGCATCCCGGCCTGGACGCTCTGCGCGGACCGGCGGTCCCTGCCGATGACCGCGTCGAGCAGGCCGAGGGCCTCGCGCTCGCTGAACACGTCCAGCGCGACGTGCAGCACCGACGGCACGCTGTTGAGCGCCGCACGGCTGGTGACGACGACCGCGCACTCCGGCGAGCCCGGCAGCAGGGGCTGGATCTGCGAGTCGTCACGTGCGTTGTCGAGGACGACGAGCACCCGTCGCCCGGCGGTGGCCGTTCGGAAGAGGGCGGACCGGCCGGCGAGGTCGTTGGGGACGGCCGCCTCCCGGACCCCCAGCGCGGTGAGGAAGTCCGCGAGGATGTCGGACGGGCTCGCGGGTACGAGGTCGGCGCCGCGCAGGTCCGCGTACAGCCGTCCGTCCGGGAAGGAGGGGCACACGGTGTGGGCGGCCCGCACCGCGAGGGCGGTCTTTCCGACGCCGCCCATGCCGGTGACGGTGACCAGCCGCAGGCCGGGGCCGGTGCGTTCGGTCAGAGCCTGCCCGATCCGCGTGAGGTGCTCCTGGCGACCGGTGAACCGATCCGGGGGTGGCGGGAGTCGGTCCAGCCGAGCGGATCGGCCGGGTGCCGCCGCGGCCGTCGGTCCGGCGGGGGATCCCACGTCGAGCTCGTGGCACAGGGCCGAGAGCTCGGGCCCCGGTTCGAGTCCCAGGTGCTCCACGAGTCGGATCCGGAGGGCGTCGTAGACCGCGCGCGCCTCGGACGTCCGGCCCTGGCGTAGCAGCGCGCGGATGAGCAGTCCGTGCAGGCGCTCGCGGAACGGGTGGTCGGCGGCCAGCGCCTCCAGCTCCGGCAGGTAGCCGGCGGGGCCGTCGAGTGCCACGTCGAGGGCGAGCCGCTCCTCGCGGAGGGCGAGACGCAGGTGCGCCAGCCGTTCGCGCTCGCGGTGCATGAGCGGCCCGGGCAGGCCGGTGAGCGGCTCGCCGCGCCACTGGGCCAGCGCCTCCGTCAGCAGGTCCCGGGCCTCCGCGGGCCGCTCGGCGCAGCACTTCGCGGCCCGTTCCCGGAGGCGTCCGACCCGCCCCAGGTCCACCGAGTCCGCTTCGACCGCCAGGCGGTACCCGCCCGACTGGGAGAGCAGCACCCTCGGCGAGTCGCGCACGGGCTCCAGCAGGTTCCGCAACCGCCACACGTACGTCCGCAGGGTGACGTCCGGCGCACCGGACGGCCGTTCGCCCCACAGGCCGGCGACCAGTTCCTCCACCGGGACGACCGCGTTCGGCCGCAGCAGGAGGGCGGCCAGCACGGACCGCTGCCGCGGGCCGCCCAGGACGACGTCCGCACCGGCGCGCCGCACGCGGAGGTCGCCGAGCAGCTCGAAGCCCGGCCGATCCGAATCACTGCCTGGCCGCACGACCGTTCCCCCGTCGTCATCTGACGCAGCGTCGGATGTCGCTGCGAACGCCCATCTTCACCGGGGCGGGGCATGGTTCGCAACGGAAGGATCGGCGGAACGGTGCGGGCGCGCGGTGTGCATCGCCGTCCGCGACCTCGCGGGGACGTCCCCGGAGGTTCCCGCGAGGCCGTCCGGGTCAGTACCGCTTGATGGCGGTGGGCCGGGCGGGTTGCCCTGGGCGACGCCGGAGTAGGTGCCCCTGCCACTGGCGGGGGCGGGGTACGGCGGCGGACGTCAGGGCGTCGGGGGCTGCTGCTGGGTGTGGACGATCGGGACGGGTTTGCCGGTGACGGCATCGGTCAACGGCCGTGTGCCGAGCGGTTGGTGCAGCACCGTCCTGACCTGCGCGTAGCCGCCGTCCTCGCATCCGACGTTCGGGCCCTCGGCGTCCCTGCGGCTCAACAGCAGCGTGACGTGGTCCGCCGTCTCCCGTGCCACGAGGTCGGGCTCGTAGTCGCAGCCGCCCCAGCCGACGTCCACGGTGATCGTGCGGTCGTCCTTCTGGACGGTCGGGTTCCATGCGTTGATGCCGTTGCCGCCGTTCATCCAGCCGAGGACCGAAGCATCGCGTCGCGTGTACGGGAGCCGGTGATGGGAGAACTGGTCCCACCACGTGTAGGAGCCCCCCGCCCCGATCGCGATCAGCCCCACCACGGCCAGCAAGCGCTTGCGTGTCGTCGGTTCCACGTCCGCCCCTCCCCCTGTCGCGGATCATGGTAGCCGGGCCCGGGAGCGCTGGGCGAGGGAACGGGTCGGGCGGCTGCGCGGCGGCGAACGCGGGGCCTTCGCCCGTACGGCCGCACCCGGCCGATCCCCGCGGTTCGGTGCCGGTGGTCGCGGCGGTGCCGTTGTTAGTCTCCGGAGCATTGCCGCGCGGGGGAGCCGATCACCGACCGGGAGCGAGGGACCGTGGACATGGTGGGTGTCGGCTCCGGTCTCGGTCTGGTGGTTCCGGCCGCCCGGCCGGTCAGCGTGTGGCGGCAGCGCAACTTCCAGGTCCTGTGGTCGGCTCACACCGTCAGCGAGTTCGGGACGCGGATCACGTTCTTCGTCATCCCCGTGCTCGCGCTGACGACGCTCTCCGCGTCGACCGGTCAGCTCGGGCTCGTCTCGGCGATGGAGACCCTGCCGTTCCTGCTGGTCGGCCTGCCGGCGGGCGCGCTGCTCGACCGCTGGGACCGCCGGCGGGTGATGGTCGTGGCGGACGTCGGCCGGGCCGCGGCGATCGTCGCGCTGCCGGTCGGGTACCTCGCGGGGGTGCTGAGCGTGCCGCTGCTCTGCGCGGTGGGGTTCGCCATCGGGCTGTGCACGGTGTTCTTCGACATCGCCGACCAGGCGTTCCTGCCGACGGTCGTGACGCGGGAGCAGACCCCCGACGGCAACAGCCGGCTCGAATTCTCGCGCTCGACGGCGGAGTTGGCCGGGCCCAGCATCGGTGGCCTGCTGCTGCAGGTGGTGACCGCGCCGCTGGTCCTCGTGGTCAACGCCGTGAGCTACCTGGTGTCCGCGCTGCTGCTCTGCCTCATCCGGACCCCCCGGACGCAGGCGCCGCCGCCCGGGGCCGGCGCCAGGCCCACGATGCGCAGCCAGATCGCCGAGGGGCTGCGGTTCGTCTTCCGCCACCGGACCCTGCGGTCCCTGGCGCTGGCGACGGGCATCAGCAACCTCGTCGGACTGGGCGGCGCCCTGGGGGCCGTCCTGACCGCGTACGCCCTGCGCGACCTCGGGCTCTCGCCGGGGCAGCTGGGGCTGGCCCTGAGCGTGGGCAACTGCGGCGCGCTGCTGGGGGCCGCGCTCAGCAGCCGGCTCATCCGGCTGGTCGGGCTGGGCCCCGTCCTGATCGCGGCCAAGTCGATGTCCGGGATCGCCGTGCTCGTCCTCGCGACGGCGGCGCCGGCCCGCGCCGTGCCCACGCTTGGCGCCGCGACCGGCATCATGGCCTGCGGCATCACCGTCTACAACATCAGCCAGGTGAGCCTCCGCCAGGCCATCACACCCACCGGCCTGCAGGGCCGGATGAACGCCTCCGTCCGGTTCGCCATCTGGGGCACCCGCCCGGTCGGGGCGCTGGCGGGCGGCTACCTCGGGTCCGTCCTCGGCACGCGCCCGACGCTGTGGACGATCGCCGGGATCGGCCTGCTCTCCTGCCTGCCCCTGATCACGACCGAGGACGTCCGGACGCTACGGGTCTTCCCGTCCCTGTCGGTCGACTGATACGGGCTCGGCCGCACGCGGCCGAGCCGGGCCGGGCAGGTTAGGCACCCCGGTGGAAGGGCGTCGTGCGCCTGCAGGCCCCGGAGGGCGGGGCCCACCGGGTGCAGGTCTCCCTGGGCCGTTCCGGGGCGCCGGGCGGCCAGGTGATCGTCTGCTACCCGCCGGGGCACCCGCAGCGGGCCCGGGAGGCCGGCGGGGTGGACGGCTGGCGGTACCCGGTCATGGCCTCCGTGGTGGGGGACCGTGTTCGTCGCCGCCGCGCTGCTCATCCTCACCGGCGCGATCGCGACCTCTGCGGTACCGCCGCGCTGAACTGCCCGGGAGCGACCGGGAGGGTGAGGACGTGGACGAGTCCGCCGCCGGGGTTGTCCTCGAGGGTGAGCCGGTGCGAGAGGGCGCCGCCGTCGGCGCCGCGGAGGTTCGCGAGCAGCCAGGGCCGGGCTTCGAGGGCCACGCTCGGTCCCCGGTCGGCCACCCTGATCTGGAGCCGGTCCGGGCCCACGGCCCTCGCCTGCACGAGCACGCGCGCTCCCGGCAGGGTGCGCCGCCACGCGGACCTGACCATCGCGGCCAGCACCTGCTCCAGCTCCCTCCGGTCGACGGACACCGGCGGCAAGGGGGTCTGGACGCGGACGGTCGCGGAGCCCGCCGGCAGCACGGCGGTCGCCGCCTTGACGGTGGCGGCGAGGCGGCGGCTGTGATCGGCCACGGGCGGCCTTCTCTGGTCGGTGGGTGACTGGACGGGCGTTCGGTATTCCAGCACCGGGTGATCGTGCCGCGTGGAAGCTGAGGTTTCGATGAGGCGACCGGCAGGTGACAACCCCGTGGCCCGGCTGGCGGAGGGCGGCGTCGAGCCCGTCACCGAGAAGGCCGGGCGCACTTCGACATCGTGAGCTCCGACCCGCGCTCAAGGAGGCCGGCCGTCGCCACCCCCCACGACCCCCCGGTGCTGCAACACCGACCGCCCGACCCGACACCCACCCACCAGACAAGCCCCCCCGGGCCCCAACACCCCCGCCGCCCCGCCCCCACCGTCAAGGGGGCCACCGCCGTGCTGCCGGCGGGCTCCGCGACCGTCCGC